>JBOGDU010000087.1:0-6315 GCA_050743145.1 Jiangellaceae bacterium
CTTCGGGGTCGTAGTCGTAGACCGTGACGTCGTCGGCCCACCCGAACAGCTCAGGCGGCATGAACTGGGTCGCGATCTCGGTGCCCTCGGGGTAGTTGGTCTGGATCAGGTTCTCCTTGTTGATCGCGTGCGCGATCGCCTTGCGGATGTTGATGTTGTCGAACGGTGCCGCGTTCTGCTGGAACCCGACGTAGCCGACGTTGAACGCGGGCCGGCGCAGGATCTGGAAGCCAGCGCCTTCGAGCGCGTCCGCATCGGCCGGGTCGACCAGGTCGTACCCGTCGATGTCGCCGGCCTCGAGCGCCTGCCGGCGGGCCGGGCCGTCCGGGATGACGGTGAAGATGATCTCGTCCAGTTGTGCCGGCTCGCCCCAGTAGTCGTCGTACCGGACCAGGGTGAGGTTGCTACCGCGCTCCCACGACTCGAACTGGAACGGTCCGGTACCGGCCGGGTTCTCGTAGCCGAACGTGCCATCGAACGCTGGCGACTCCTCGCTGCCGCTGACCGCGTCAGCGTTACCCTCCTCCAGCGCCGTCGGGCTGGCGATCCGGAACGACGGCATCTGCAGGGCCGAGATGAACGCCGACGACGGCCGGGTCAGCGAGATCACGGCGGTGGACTCGTCGGGGGCCTCGCAGCCCGCGTACAGGCTCGGCGTCGCACCGTCGGAGAAGCCCCCCATCACGGTGTTCCAGTAGTAGGTGACCGCCGGGCTCTGCATCACGCCCTCGAAGTTGTACCAGCGCTCGAAGTTGAAGCAGACAGCCTCGGCGTTGAAGTCGGTTCCGTCGTGGAACGTCACTCCTTCGCGGAGGTTGAACGTCCATTCGAGACCGTCGTCGCTGGCCTCCCACGACTCGGCGAGAACCGGCACGACCTCGGTTCCGCCCTCCTCCGTGCCGACCAGGCCCTCGAAGATCTGATAGGTCGGCCGGGCCGACTCGCCGTCGCTGAACAGCGCGCCGTCAAGGATGATCGGGTCCGCCGACGCACCGAAGACGAGCGAACCGCCCGCCGTACCTTCGGCGCCGTCGCCGTCGTCGCCGCCATCGTCGTCGCCACCACATGCCGCGAGCACGAGGCTCGCGGCGGCGGCGAACGAGATCACGGCGAACCTGCGGGACAGGCTCGTGGTTCGCATCTTCCACCTCACAGTCGAGTGCCGGCCGGGCGCACCCCGGCCGGGTGGTGCGACAGTAATCGGCCGAGTCGCCGATCGGGTCACTCCTACGTCATGGGCATGTCCCGATTTGGCAACGGTTGGATGCCACGTACACACCGACTCGACAGTTGACGGCCTGCGCGCCGGGCGCTTCGGCGGTTTGTCGGTCGAGCCCGGCATCGGCATGGTCCCGTCGTCGATCGACGTCACCGCATCTCATCACCGGGGCCGGAATGTGACATATTACCGTCGTGCCCGTACCGACGTCGCCTTCGGCGGACGTCGTGGTGATCGGCGCCGGAGTCGTCGGCGCGTCCTGCGCCTGGCACGCGACGCGGGCAGGCTTGCAGGTCACGGTCCTCGACCGCGGCCCGGTAGCAGGGGGCACGACCGGGGCCGGCGAGGGCAACCTCCTCGTCTCCGACAAGCCGCCCGGACCTGAGCTCGACCTGGCCCGGCTCTCCGTCCGGCTCTGGCGGGAGATCGCCCGCGAGCTCGGTGACGTCGAGTACGAGACCAAGGGCGGCGTCGTCGTGGCGGACTCCGAGGCGGGTCTGGCCGAACTGCACAGGACCAGCGCGGAGCAGCGCTCGGCCGGCATCGAGGCGGTCACGGTCCCGGCGGCCGCACTGAGTGATTACGAGCCGCATCTCGCCCCCGATCTCCATGGCGGGGTCTACTACCCCGAGGACGCGCAGGTCCAGCCGATGCTGGCCGCCGCCCGGCTCCTGGCGGACGCGCGAGCCCACGGTGCCCGGGTCCTTCCCGGCCACGAGGTGACCGCCCTGCTGCGCGACGGCGCTCGGGTGGTGGGAGCCCGCACCGCGGCGACCCGCCATCCGGCCACTGCCGTCATCAACGCCGCCGGCACGTGGGGGCAGACTGTCGCGTCATTCGCCGATCTGGACCTACCGGTCCTTCCACGCCGCGGGTTCATCCTGGTCACCGAGCCGCTTCCCCGGGTGGTCCGGCACAAGGTCTACGCCGCGGAGTACGCGTCGAACGTGGCCAGCGACGACCAGGGGCTGCAGACCTCGCCCGTGGTCGAGGGCACCGCGGCCGGCCCGGTACTCATCGGCTCGAGCCGGGAGCGCGTGGGCTTCGACCGTACGGTCTCGGTTCCGGTGCTGCGTGCTCTCGCGGCCCACGCGATCCGTCTTCTCCCCGTTCTCGCCGACGTGGCCGTGATCCGGGCGTACCGCGGCTTCCGTCCCTACTCCCCCGACCACCTGCCGATCATCGGGCCGGACCCGCGCGCGCCCGGTCTCCTGCACGCGTGTGGCCACGAGGGCGCCGGGGTCGGGCTGGCTGCCGCGACCGGCCGGCTTCTCGTCCAGGTTCTCACCGGCGCACGACCCGACGTCGACCTCCGTCCCTTCCGGCCGGAGCGGTTCGCGTGATCGAGAGCTTCGACCTCGACGGACGCGACGTGCCGTTCACCGCCGGCCAGAGCATCGGCGCTGCGCTGCTCGCGGCCGGCGTGGTGTCGTGGCGCACGACCCGCCGAGGATCCCGGCCCCGGGGCCTGTTCTGCGGGATCGGAGTCTGCTTCGACTGCCTCGTCGACGTGGAGGGCCGTCCGAACCAGCGGGCCTGCCTCGTGCCTGCACGCGCTGGGCTGCACGTCCGCAGCCAGGACGGGACCGGCCGTGGCGACCTCGCGGTATGACGTCGTCGTGGTCGGTGCGGGACCGGCCGGGATGGCCGCGGCGGCAGCCGCTGCCCGGGCCGGTTGCACCGTCGCCATGCTCGATGCCGCCCCTCGACCGGGCGGACAGTACTGGCGTCACCCACCGGGCCACCTCGACGCCGTGGCGGACCTGCACCACGACGTGACGACCTATCGGAAGCTCGAGGGCGCCGTTCGGTCGGAAGTGGACCACCTCCCGGACCACCATGTCTGGGCCGCCGCCCGCCGCGCCGATGTGTTCGATGTGCACGCGGTCCGCGACGGTCGCGACGTGGTCGTGACGGGTGCTGCCGTGGTCCTGGCTCCGGGTGCCTATGACCGGCAGGTTCCGTTCCCGGGCTGGGACCTGCCCGGCGTTCTCACCGCCGGTGGTGCACAGGCGCTGCTCAAGGGCCACCAGGTCAGGGCCGGTAGCCGGGTCGCCGTCGGCGGTACCGGCCCGTTCCTGCTCTCGGTCGCGGCGGGCCTGGCGACGCGCGGCGTGGGCGTGGTCGGCGTCTTCGAGGCGAACAGCCCGATCCGCTGGCTGCGTCATCTGCCGGCCGTGGCCAGAACTCCAGGCAAGCTCGCCGAGGGTGCCGGCTACGCCGCCACGCTGGCCCGGCACCGGATCGGCTTCCACGCCCGCCATGCGATCGTCGCCGCCCACGGCGAGGACAGGGTGCGCGCCGTGACCGTCGCCCGACTGGACCGCGGGTGGCGGGTCCTCCCCGGCAGCGAACGCACCGTCGCATGCGACGCGGTCGCCGTGGGGTGGGGCTTCGTTCCCCAGATCGAGCTGCCGCTGAGTCTCGGCTGCGTCACGCGTGTCGATGCCGACGGTTCGCTCGTCGCGGTCGTCGACGAGCGCCAGGCCGGCACCGTCGCGGGCGTGTTCCTGGCCGGCGAGGTGTGCGGCGTCGGCGGCGCTGCCCTCGCGGTGACCGAGGGCGAGATCGCCGGCCGGTCCGCAGCGGCATGGCTCGGGCGCCGGGTCGGCATGCCCGACCGGCTGCGCCGTCACCGGCGCGCCCACCGCGCGTTCGCCGCCGCGATGCACCGCGCCCATCCCGTGCCGGAGGGCTGGAACACCTGGCTGGAACCGACCACGGTCGTCTGCCGGTGCGAGGAAGTCACGGTCGCCGACGTCGTCGATGCCGTCCAGGGCCTCGGCGCCACCGACGCGCGGACGGTCAAGCTGCTCAGCCGAGCAGGGATGGGATGGTGCCAAGGGCGGATGTGCGCGTACGCCACCGGGTGCCTGACCGGCGTCGAGACCGGTCTCCCCGCCGATCCGGGTCAGCTGGCCGAACGACCGGTCGCCACGCCCGTCCCCCTCGGGGAGCTCGCGCGCGGAGCCGGCGGCTGACACACGGTCGTGCGCCTGACGGGTCGGACGACGCTGCCGCCGTGAACCGGGCGGGCCAGCCGTCCGTGTCCCCAGGTGCCAGGTGTATGTCCACGTTCCTTGAATGGAACCCTCATTCTGTGCAATATTACATTGCACAGAATGGAGTAACCGATGGTTGATCGTGCCCGGCCATGGCACGGCGTTCTCGTGGCCACGGCGCTGCCATTCCGAGCCGACCTCTCGGTCGATCTCGATCGTTATGCCGAACACGTTCTCTGGTTGGCCCGGAACGGCTGCGACGGGGTATGCCCCAACGGATCACTCGGCGAGTACCAGGCGCTGACCGACGACGAGCGGGCCGCCGTGGTACACACGGCGGTCGACGCGTCGCCCGCCGGGTTCACCGTCATGCCCGGCGTCGGCGCGTACGGGGCACGTGCGGCGCGCCGGTGGGCGGAGCAGGCGGCCGCGGCCGGCGCGCAGGTGCTCATGGCCCTGCCTCCCAACGCCTACCGCGGCGACGACCGGTCCGTGATCGAGCATTTCCGCGAGATCGCGAAGGCGGGGCTCCCGGTGTCGGCGTACAACAACCCGGTCGACACGAAGATCGACCTTCGACCCGAGCTCCTGGCCGAGTTGTACCGGGAAGGCCTCATCGTCTCGGTCAAGGACTTCACCGGCGATGCGCGGCGGTGCTACGAGCTCGCGGAGCTCGCTCCGGACCTCGACGTCCTCATCGGCACCGACGACTCGGTCCTCGAGGTCGGGCTGGCCGGCGCCAAGGGATGGGTATCCGGGTTCCCCAACGCCTTCCCGCGGGCGTGCGTAGAGCTTTACCAGGCAACCCTGGCCCACGATCTCGACACCGCGCTCCCCCTCTACCGTGAGATGCATGCGCTGCTGCGGTGGGACTACCGCACCGAGTTCGTCCAGGCGGTCAAGCTCTCGATGGACGTCGTCGGCCGGTACGGTGGGCCTTGCCGACCGCCGCGGCAGCCCTTGCTCCCCGAACAGGAGACGGCCGTGCGCTCGCTGACCGAGAAGTCACTCGCCGCGGGCCTCCGCTGAGAGTGAGCGACGATGCGGTCCACGCGCGTGTTCCACGCGGTCGACTCCCACACCGAGGGAATGCCGACCCGCGTGATCACCGGCGGCGTCGCCACGGTGCCCGGAGAGACGATGTTCCAGCGCCGGCAGTGGTTCGTCGAGCACGCCGACGGGCTACGGCGCCTGCTCATGTACGAGCCGCGGGGCCACTCGGCGATGAGCGGGGCCATCCTCCAGCCACCGACCCGGCCGGACGCCGATGTCGGCGTGCTGTTCATCGAGGTGTCCGGATGCCTGCCGATGTGTGGCCACGGTGCCATCGGCGTCGCCACGGTGCTCGTCGAGACGGGCATGGTCTCCGTCACGGAACCGGTGACGACGATCCGGCTCGACACCCCGGCCGGGCTGGTCGTCGCCGAAGTCGCGGTGCGCGGCGGCGCCGCCGACGCCGTGACGATCCGCAACGTCCCCTCGTTCAGCCACGAACTCGACGCCGCCGTCGAGGTCCCCGGTCACGGCCGGATCCGCTACGACCTCGCGTACGGCGGCAACTTCTACGCCATCCTCGGGCTCGACCAGGTCGGCATCGCGTTCGACCGCGCGCAGAAGCACCGCATCCTCGACGCCGGGCTGGCGATCATGGATGCGATCAACGACCAGAACCGGCCCGTCCATCCGGAGAACCCCGGCATCGACATCTGTCACCACGTGCAGTTCGTCGCTCCGGGCTCCGACGCACGGCACTCGCGCCATGCCATGGCCATCCATCCGGGCTGGTTCGACCGTTCGCCGTGCGGCACCGGCACCAGCGCCCGCATGGCGCAGCTGCACGCCCGCGGCGAACTGGCACTCAACACGGACTTCATCAACGAGTCCTACATCGGCTCCCGCTTCATCGGACGCCTGGTGGAGGAAACCGAGGTGGACGGCCGGCCCGCCGTCGTCCCCACCGTCACGGGACGTGCCTGGCTGACCGGCACCGCCCAGTACTTCCTGGACCCGGACGACCCGTTCCCCGAGGGATTCCAGCTGTGATGCCGTACCGCGCGGCGGTGGAGGCGCTCCGGTCCGCGCTGTGCGCCGGGC
>JBOGDU010000088.1:0-9984 GCA_050743145.1 Jiangellaceae bacterium
ATCCTGTCGTCGCAGGTGACACCCGCGCCTCGCAAGACTTGAGACAGGTCCGCAGCATCGGAGATGGCCATCGTGGCTTCGTTGTCGGCATCAGACAAGCTCATCGCCGGGATCAGGGCAGAAGCCGAAAACGAGTGGAGCCGCCTGTCGGAATCGAACCGACGACCTACGCATTACGAATGCGTCGCTCTGGCCAACTGAGCTAACTAAGGCGGCGGCGTCGTATGGCGTGAGACCAAGACCTCCGACCGCCTGCCGGTCGACCTCATCGACGCTCTGCACGGGCACCCCGGCTTTGCACTCGACGTCGTGCTGCTCGTGGCCGAGATCGGCCATGCCATGACACGCGACGTCCGGTCCGACCCGCGACCGTCGGGTGCATGCCAGTTCTGTGACGCGTACGGCTGGTGCCGGTGCCTCCCGCCCGAAGTACCCACGACGGGCTCGCCCGAGTTCGACGACGACGAGTTCGCGAGCATGCCCGATCCGTTCTGACTGCCGGTCTGTTCCGACACTCTCGCTCCGGCCGGGCCGGTGCGATCGGCCTACTCTCTGACGACTGTGACGCTCGGCGTGGCGACGCTGGCCAGCAACACGGACACGAGGATGCCAAGCGGCAGCGTGCCCCCGTAGGACAGGCCCAGGCCGACGTTTCCGGCGAAGAGCATCAGCAGCCAGGTCGCCGGAAAGGTGAAGATGAGGAAGAAGATGACACCGATGACGAGTGCCTTGATCATGGCGCCCCCTTGGGACGGTCGTGGATGCCCAGCGGCACCCTTAGTTGCCTCATGATCGACCGAATTCACGCCGCATAGCTGCCGACACGCTCGACAAATCGGCCGGGCATGTGATGCAAGTCTCTGTAGGTCCGACATCGGAACAGGGCCGAGTCCGGCCGGTACAGCCCGCTGGGTGGGTCCCGGTTGCGCCCACTGCTGCCCGTGATTGTGCGGCCGTGTCGCCAGCGTTTCCCCGTCCGGCCGAACCTGCCAAGAACGGGCAGTGATGCCACGCCGGCGTACGGTCACGGTCATTGCTTTCCATTCGGATCGACCAGGCGCCCATCGGCGAGGAAGCTACGGGCTCAGCGGCGCGATCCCCATCAGGCGCGCACTCCAACTCGAACCTGCCGATCCTGTGGGCGGCTGTAGAGACTCAAGTAGCCGGTGACCCACGCATACACCCGCACCGCGAAGCCGCACCAGAAACCCGACGCGGAACGCGATGGAGCCGCCTGTCGGAATCGAACCGACGACCTACGCATTACGAATGCGTCGCTCTGGCCAACTGAGCTAAGGCGGCACATGCCGGTCGACCGGCAGCCTGGACGAGTATAGGTGGCGCCGGTGATCGTGCCCGAATCAGCCGCCGAGGGGCTCCGTCGTCACCTGCTGCCCGAGAGCCGAGCCGGCGACGTACTCCGACCAGGTCAGGTTCCAGTCGGCCATGCCCGGGTCGCCGCGTGCGACGAGGTCCTCCGGCCCGCGGGTCGAGTTCTGCACGGTGACGACGTCTCCGTAGCGCGCCATGTCGAAGTAGGACCGTGCGTTCCGCTCGCTCAGGTTCACGCAGCCGTGCGAGACGTTCTCCGAGCCTTGCGCCGTCTCCGACCAGGGTGCGGAGTGCACGAACGCGCCACTCCAAGTCAACCGGACGTTCCAGTCGACCTCGAGGTCGTAGTACTCGGGATCGCTCTCGTCGCAGGTGATCTCGACGCTGCACGACGTCATCCGGTGCTTCTCGTCCTTCTCCAGCACGATGTAGGTGCCGTTGCGGGTCGCGAACTCCGGCCGGCCCAGGCTGGCGTCCCAGGTTCCCACCGGGGCGCCGTCGACAGTCACCGTCATCGTGTGCGCAGCGGCGTCGACCGACGCCACCTGGGCATTCCCGATCGTGAACCGGAAGGTGTAGGCCCTGCCACCCCACAGGTCGTCGCCGGCCTGGACACCGTTGAGGTCGAGGTCCACGCCGACCTGCGTGCCCGCCGGCCAGTACTCCTGCGGCCGGAAGTGCGCCTCGGTCGAGCTGAGCCACCGCCACGCACCGACAACCTGAGGCTGGGACGAGACGTGCATGGCCGCCTCGACGTCGGCCTGCTCGGTGACCTCCTGGTCGAAGCGGACGATGACGGGCGCCCCGACCCCGACGACGTCGCCGTCACCGGGCTGCAGCGTCAAGGTGAGCCGATTCGCGTCCGGTACCGCGGCGACCACGAAATCCGCGGTGAGCGTGACCGGATCGCCCACCTCGTCCGCGACGTCGGCGCTCACCGAGTAGGTCGCGCCAGGGACCGGTACCGCCGAGCTCACCCAGCTCGAGCCGTCGTCCGCGACGTCGCCGGACAGCGGCTCACCCTCGTCGGAGGTGACGGTTGCGGCCTCGATGGTCCCGTCCTGAACCTCGACCGTCACCGGCTGGTCGAACGCCGCCTCACCTGCTGGGACCACCAATTCCGGTGCGATCGTGGCTGTGGGATCCGGCTCCTCGATGCCGAGGCCACCACCGGTGCACCCGCCGAGCGCCAGCACGGAGGCGAGGGCGAACACGGCGGTCGTCCGGAGTCTCATCACCGTCGACCGTACCCTCCGCCGATCCGCGACGACGAAGGCCGACCGCTCCCCCTCCCCATGATCATGTCGACTTTGCGGTCCCATAGGGCAGGAAAGTCGACATGATCATGGGAGGGGGACCCAGGTCAGTCGCAGCGCAGACCGTCGTCGGGAGCCGTGCCCTCGAGCAGGTAGGTGTCGACGGCCTCGTCGACGCACTCACTGCCCTCCCGGTACGCGGTGTGCACGGATCCCTCGTAGCTGACCAAAACACCCGACTCCAACTGCCGCGCAAGCGACTCCGCCCACTCGTACGGCGTCGCCGGGTCGCCGGTCGTGCCCACGACCACGATCGGGCCCGCACCCGGGGCCGTCACGGGCGCCACTTCGGTTGCAGGCGGCACCGTCCACTCCACACAGGTCAGCTCGTCCCAGGCCAGGAAGGAGCCGAAGATCGGCGACGCCGCCTCGAACTCGGGGATGGCGGCCTCGATCTCCGCGATCGAGGACGGATGCGGCCTGTCGACACAGTTGACCGCGTAGATGGCCTCGTTGGTGTTGCCGTCGTATGTGCCGTCGGGGTTACGGAACAGATAGATGTCGGCGAGGGCGAGCAGCGCCGCGCCGTCCCCGGCGAGGGCGTCGTCGAGGGCGAGACTCAGCACCGGGTACCCCTGGTCCGGGGTCAGGTAGAGCGGCAGAGCGATCCCCCGCACGGCCAGTCCTTCGGTGAGCGGCCTCGACTCGTCATCGGTCGGCAGCGGAGTGGCGTCGATGACGTCGAGCAGGTTCGCCAGGGTCGAGCGCGCCTCGGTCTCGATTCGGCCGAGCGGACACTCCTCGCCCTCGAGGCAGTAGGCGAGGTACGCGTCCAGCGCGCGCTCAAAGCCCTCCGCCTGCCCGAACGCGACCTCTGCTCCGGTCAGCGCCGGATCGATGGCGCCGTCGAGCACGACCCTGCCGACGCGCTCGGGGAACTGCTCCGCATAGACGGCACCGATGGAGGTGCCGTACGACTTGCCCAGGTAGTTCAGCTGCTCGTCACCGAGCGCGGCCCGCAGCACGTCCAGGTCCCGGGCGACATCGGCGGTGCCGAGGTGCGGCAGCATGGCTGTCTCCCGCGTCGCGCATCCGTCGGCGAGCCCTGACGCCTGCTCCACGAGCAGCATCACCTCGGTGGCGTCGTCGGGTGAGCCGTCGGCGGATACGAACTCGTCGAGGTCGGTGTCGGACAGGCAGTCGACCGGCGCCGACTCGCCGACTCCTCGAGGGTCGAAGCCCACGATGTCGAAGCGCTCGTGCACGGCATCGTTGACGACCGTCGACGTCGCGTAGTCGACTCCTGACCCCCCTGGACCACCCGGATTGACCAGCAGCGAGCCGATCCGGTCGTCACCGGTGGCCGGCGCTCGCAGGAGCGCGAGCTCGATCACCTCGCCGTCGGGTGCGTCGTAGTCGAGCGGCACCTGCGCGGTGGCGCACTCGAACTCGTCGCGGCAGGGCTCCCACTCGAGGGTCTGCCCGTAGAAGCGCGACAGCGCCTCGTCCACGCCCGCCGTGGCATCCGGTGCGGGGGTGGAGGTCGGCTCCCGGCCGATGGTCGGCTGGTCGGACGAACAGGCCGCCGCGAGCAACGCGACGGCCGCCAGCGCGGACAGCGCGCGACGGGTCACGCATCCTCCTGGTCGGGGGTCGCCCGCATCCCGGTCGCGACGGCTCCCTCGTACGCCTGCCGCGAACCGCAGACGCTGGCCTTGGGGCAGGCCACCTTGCGCCCTGTCTCGCGGTCACGCACGTACACCGTCTGGGCGGGGACGTTGTAGCCGACGACCGTACCCTCGACGCCCTCGTCGGTGCTGACTCCGCACCCCAGTGCCGGCACGCTGACCTTGAAGTCCTGATAGAGCGGGTGTTCGTACTTCAGGCAGCACATCAGCCGACCGCAGGCGCCGGAGATCTTCAGCGGATTGAGCGGCAGGTCCTGGTCCTTCGCCATCCGGATGCTCACCGGTTCGAAGTCGGTGAGGAACGTCGAGCAGCAGGTGTCGCGGCCACAGGGTCCGATGCCGGCCTGCACTCGTGCCTCGTCGCGAGCGCCGAGCTGGCGCAGGTCGATCCGCGCGCGGAGTGATCGCGCGAGGTCGCGCACCAGGTCGCGGAAGTCCACCCGGTGGGGGGCACTGAAGTAGATCGTGATGAGCTGGTCGACATCCTCGCGGGTGTCGACGTAGTCGACGGCGACGACCTTCATCGGCAGCTTGTGCTGGCGGACCAGCCGCCGCGCCGCGACCTTGGCCTCGGCGCGGCGACGCCGGTTCCGTTCGTCGCGTTCGACGTGTTCGGTGTCGGCCGGTCCCGCGCAGGCCGGCAGGCCGCCGATGTCCTCGCTCACCCACTGCGGCGCCCAGACACACTCGGCGACCTCGGGGCCGTCGTCGGTGGGCACGAGGACCTTGTCGCCGACCCGCGGACTGTGCTCGCCGGGGTCGAGGTAGTACAGCCGGCCGTACCGGGTGAACGCGACGGCCATGACCATGCCCACGCCGCCACCATACGACCACCGCGCGGCAGCGGTCCTCTGGTCACCGCTCCCGCACTGTCCGGACGCCGGCGACCGTCAGCAGGAGTTCACCCTTCCCGCAGGGCCAGTGCCATCGCCTCGAGCGCGAGCAACGGAGCGGCGTTGGCCTCGAGTGCCTCGCGCGCCGCGACGACGGCCTCCATGCGGCGCACCGTGTTCTCCGGACTGGACGCCCGGGCCAGGCGGTCGATCGACGGGCGGATGTGCCCGTTGACCAGCTCTGCCGGAGCACCGAGCTGGAGCACGAGGACGTCGCGGTAGAGCGCCATCACGTCGACGAGCGCCCGGTCGATCGAGTCGCGCTGGACCCGGGTGCGACGCAGCTTCTGCTCGCGCCCGAGCTCCTTGACCGCAGCGTCGACGTTGCGCGGGCGCCGACCGGTCGCGCCGACTCCCATGGCCTGCTTGAGCTGGTCGATCTCCTGCCCGTCGAGCTCGTCGCAGTGGCGCTCGGCGTCGGCCTTCGCGGCCTCGACCAGGCCGGCTGCAGCGTCGAGGCACGTGCGCAGGTCGGCCAGCGCGAAGGGCAGCCGCAGGACCTCGGCGTGCCGAGCACGTGCCGCCTCGTCGGTGGCGAGCGCTCGCGCCCTGCCGATGTGGCCCTGCGCCGCCCTGGCGGCGAAGGCCGCCAACTCAGGATCGGCCCCTCCGGTGCGGACCAGGTGGTCGGCGACGTCGTCGTACGGCGGCGTCCGCAACGTGACCACCCGACAGCGGGAACGGATGGTCGCGACGATGTCTTCCGGCGTGGGTGCGCACAGCATCCAGACGGTGCGCGGTGGCGGCTCCTCCACCGACAACAGGATGGCGTCGGCGGCATCCTCGCCGAGCCGGTCGGCGTCCTCGACGACGACGACCTGCCAGCGCCCGCGCGACGGCCGCAGCGCCGCGCGCGGAACGAGTTCGCGGATCTGCTTGATCTTGATCGACAGCCCGTCGGTGTCGACGTTGACGACGTCGGGGTGGGTGCCGTTGCGAACGTCACGGCACTCGGCGCAGCGGCCGCACCCGCCTGATTGGCACTGCAGCGCCGCCGCGAAGGCGCGCGCCACCACCGAGCGCCCCGACCCGGGCGGGCCGGTGAACAGCCAGGCATGGGTCATGCCGGCGCCGGCACCGGCCACGCCGTCGAGCAGGGCCGTGGCGTCGGCCACCGTGCGCCGCAACTCGGGCACCACGGTCTGACCGACGACGGCGTCCCAAACGCTCACGGCAGCCCCAGGTCCTTGACCCGGTCGAGGACGGCGGCATCGACGTGCTCGGCCGGGAGGGTGGCGTCGACCACCAGGTAGCGGTGCGGCGCACCGGCGGCCAGGTCGAGGAACGCGTGCCGCACGCGTTCGTGGAAGAGGTCGGGCTCGCCCTCGAGCCGGTCGGCCGGGCCGCCGAGCCGGCTGCGTCCGAGCGACGCTGGGACGTCGAGCACGACCGTGAGGTGAGGTACCAGCCCGCCCGTGGCGAATGCGGACACCTCGGCGATGGCGTCGACGCCGAGGCCCCGGCCGACCCCTTGGTATGCGAGGCTCGAGTCGACATAGCGGTCGGTGACGACGACCGCGCCTCGGTCGAGAGCGGGACGGACGACGGAGGCGACGTGCTCGGCGCGGTCGGCCGCGTAGAGCAAGGCTTCGGCACGCGGATCGAGGCCGGCGCTGGAGACATCGAGCACGAGGTGACGCACCTGAGGGCCGATCCGGGTGTCGCCCGGTTCGTGGGTGAGCACCACCTCCCGGCCGCCATTGTGCAAGCGCTCGGCCAGCGCCCGGGCGCGGCTGGACTTGCCGGCGCCTTCGCCGCCCTCGAACGCGATGAACACGCCAGTCGTCGCGGACACGCGCCCAGCGTAGTGACCTCGCAGGACACCTCCTGTAGCCGGCAGTGCGGCGCTTCATCCGGTCGTGCACGTCGCCCCTCAAGGGTTCACCCTGGCTTCACCCTGGACTCGGGCCATTTCCATTGCCCCGGCCACGATCAGGGCGGACGCTGGACGGTATGGACCTCGCCGCCCTGGTCGCGACGCCACTGCTCGCGTACCTGCTCGTGGTCGGCCTGGTGGCTCTCGACGCCACCATTCCGGCGATCCCGTCCGACGCGTTCGTCGTGTCGGCGGGTGCACTTGCGGCGGCCGGTCACCTCGACCTCGCGTGGGCGGCGGTCGCGGTGGTTGCCGGCGCGATGACCGGCGACCACCTCGTGTACGCCGTCGGCCGGCACAAACTGCCCGGCGTGCTGGAGCGCTCCCGGCTCGGACGGCGGGTGCGACGCAACGCGGAACGCGCCTACGGTCGGATCGAGAGGGTCGGCACGGTGTCCCTTGCGATGGCACGGTTCATTCCCTTCGGCCGCACGGCGGCCGCCGCGACGGCCGGGCTGGTCGGCATCAGGCCGCGCCGTTACGTCTGGATCAGCCTGCTCGGCGCATCGACCTGGGCGGCCTGGATGGTCGGACTCGGCTACGTCGTCGGTGACAA
Organism: Jiangellaceae bacterium; assembly: GCA_050743145.1. GTDB lineage: Bacteria > Actinomycetota > Actinomycetes > Jiangellales > Jiangellaceae > DASRTE01. Next base: position 7,602 of record JBOGDU010000088.1, read on the forward strand.
CACCGACGGCCCGATCTGGCTGCAAGTCGGCATCGCCGTCGTCGTCGGCTTCGTGGTGGCGGCGGCGTTGGCCGCGGTCCAGCAGGTCGTCGCACGCCGTCGATCCCGGTCCGCCGAGAACGGCCGGTCCGCCGAGAACGGTGCGGGCGGGACGACCGGGTCGGGTGGCCGCGAGGACTCCTACGAGAACGCCGAGCTGACCCTGGTCGGGTAGCGGAGGGTCACGTACGAGAGCGGGAACGCGTGCGCTTTCTCGGGGCCGGAGTCTTGGCGCGCTTCTCGGCCATCAGTTCGGCGGCCCGATCCAGCGTCAGCGCCTCGATCGACGTCCCCCGGGGGACGGTCACGTTCGTCTCGCCGTCGGTGATGTAGGGGCCGAAGCGACCGTCCTTCACGGTCAGCGGCCTGCCGTTCGCCGGGTCGGCGCCGAGCTCCCGCAGCGGCGGGGCGGCCGCGGTACGGCCACGCCGTCCCTTGGGCTCTGCGAACAGCTTCTCGGCCTCGTCGACGGTCACTGTGAAGATCGACTCCTCGTCGGGCAAGGACCGGAAGTCCGAGCCCTTCTTCACGTACGGGCCGTAGCGTCCGTTCGCCGCGACGATCTCGGCGCCGCCCGCGTCGGTGCCGACCAGCCGCGGCAGCTCGAGGAGCCGCAATGCCTCCTCGAGGGTCACCGTCTCGGGCGACATCGACCCGAACAGCGATGAGGTGGGCATCCTGCCGCCCGGGGACGCGTCCTCGGGCTGCACCTCGGTGACGTACGGCCCGAAGCGGCCGGCCTTCGCGACGACGACCCGACCGGTCGACGGGTTCACTCCGAGTTCGCGGTCGCCGTTGCCGGCGGCCAGCAGCTCACGGGCACGGTCGTGCGTCAGCTCGTCCGGTGGCAGGTCCTCGGGGATACTGCCTCGGTTGCCCTCGCCGTCCTCGACGTACGGGCCGTAGCGCCCGACCCGCACGACCAGACCGTCGACCAGCGGGAACGACGAGATGCCCCGGGCGTCGATCTCGCCCAGGTTGTCGACCAGGTGCTTGAGGCCTTCGAGCCCGTCGCCGCCGTTCCAGAAGCGGTCGAGCTCGGTCGGACGGTCAGCTCGTCCGCCCGCGATCTCGTCGAGACGATCTTCCATCCGGGCGGTGAACTCGTAGTCGACCAGCCAGCTGAAATGCTCCTCCAGAAGGCGCACGACCGCGAACGCCAGCCAGGACGGCACCAGCGCCGTCCCCTTCTTGAAGACGTAACCACGATCGAGGATCGTGCGGATGATCGACGCATACGTCGACGGCCGACCGATCTCGCGGTCTTCGAGCTCCTTGACCAGCGTGGCCTCGGTGTAGCGAGCGGGCGGCTTGGTCGAGTGGCCCTCGGCCTCGACGGCGAGCGCAGTCAGTGCCTGGCCCTCGCGCAACGGAGGGAGCCGACGCTCGCGGTCGTCGAGCTCCGCCTCCGGGTCGTCGGCGCCCTCCACGTAAGCCTTGAGGAATCCGAAGAACGTGATCGTGCGCCCGGACGCACCGAACTCGGCGACCTCGCCCGAGGTCGCGGTCGCGGCGACCCGGACGGTCAGCGTCTGACCCACGGCGTCGCGCATCTGCGACGCGACCGTCCGCATCCAGATCAGCTCGTACAGGCGGAAATCGTCGCCGGTGAGCCCGGTCTCAGCGGGTGTGCGGAACGACTCGCCGGCCGGACGGATGGCCTCGTGCGCCTCCTGGGCGTTCTTGACCTTGGCGGCGTAGATACGCGGGGTGTCCGGCAGGTAGTCGGCGCCGTACAGCTCGGCGACCTGGGCTCGTGCGGCCGCTACTGCGGCACCCGACAGCGTCGTCGAGTCAGTCCTCATGTAGGTGATAAAGCCGCCCTCGTACAGCCGTTGGGCCACCTGCATGGTCCGTGCGGCGCCGAAGCCGAGCTTGCGGGACGCTTCCTGCTGCATCGTCGTCGTTCGGAAGGGTGCGTATGGCCTGCGGGTGTATGGCTTGGCCTCAACCGAACGGACCTCGTACGCGACGTCGCCCAACGCAGCCGCGAGCGCCCGGGCGCGGCGCTCGTCCAGCACGACGACGTCCGCGGACCGCGTCCGCAACTGGCCCACCGAGTCGAAGTCGCGGCCCTGCGCGACCCGGGCGCCGGCGACCGAGACCAGCCGGGCCTCGAACGCACTGGGATCGTCGGAGGTGCCCGTCTCGAGCGTGGCCGCCAGGTCCCAGTAGTCGGCCGACCGGAACGCCATGCGTTCACGTTCGCGGTCGACTACGAGCCGGGTGGCGACGCTCTGCACACGTCCGGCCGACAGGCCCTGCATGACCTTCCGCCACAGGACGGGCGAGACCTCGTAGCCGTAGAGCCGGTCGACGATCCGCCGGGTCTCCTGGGCGTCGA
>JBOGDU010000089.1:0-12341 GCA_050743145.1 Jiangellaceae bacterium
CCGTCTTGCGGCACGCCGTCGAGACCGCGCGCGACGGTGGAGGGCCCTTCGTGGTCGAGGCGCACACGTACCGTGTCGAGGCCCACACCAATGCCGACGACGCCAGCCGCTACCGCGACGACGCCGAGGTCGCGGCCTGGGAGGGCCGTGACCCGATCAACCGCCTCGAGACCTACCTCATGGCCACCGGCGCCCTCTCCGACGAGGACATCGGTGCCGCCAGGCAGGAGGCCGAGGCGTTCGCAGGACGCATGCGCACGCGCATGAACGACGACCCTGTCATCGATCCCCTGTCCCTGTTCGCCCACGTCTACGCCGAGCCCACCCCGCAGCTGCGCGAGCAGCAAGAGTGGCTGGACGAGGAGCTCGCCGCCGACGGCGACGGCAACGGAGGCGAGCACTGATGGCGACGACGATGGCCCAGGCGCTCAACACCGCGTTGCGCGACGCGCTCACCGAGGACGACTCGGTGGTGGTCTTCGGCGAGGACGTGGGTGCGCTCGGCGGGGTCTTCCGGATCACCGACGGGTTGGCGCGCGACCTCGGAGAGGACCGCTGCTTCGACACCCCGTTGGCGGAGAGCGGGATCGTCGGCTTCGCGCTCGGCATGGCGATGAACGGTTTTCGGCCGGTCGTCGAGATGCAGTTCGACGCGTTCGCCTATCCGGCCTTCGAGCAGCTCGTCTCCCACGTCGCCAAGATGCGCAACCGCACCCGCGGCGCGGTCGGTGTGCCGATGGTGATCCGCGTCCCGTACGCCGGCGGGATCGGCGGGGTCGAGCACCACAGCGACTCCTCCGAGGCCTACTACGTGCACACACCCGGGCTCAAGGTCGTGACGCCGGCAACCGTCGCCGACGCCTACTCGCTGCTGCGTGAGGCGATCGCCGACCCTGACCCGGTCGTGTTCCTGGAGCCGAAGAAGCTCTACTGGAGCAAGGCCGACGTCGAACTCCCGGTCAGCACGTCCCCGTTCGGCGCCGCGGAGATCCGCCGCCGCGGGGCCGACGCCACGCTGGTGGCGTACGGGCCGGCGCTCCCCGTGGCTCTGGAGGCGGCTGAGGCGGCCGTCGACGACGGCTGGGACCTCGAGGTCGTCGACCTGCGCACGCTGGTCCCGTTCGACGACGAGACCGTCGCCGCCTCGGTGCGCAGGACGGGGCGCTGCGTGGTCATCCAGGAGGCGGCGGGCTTCGCCGGTGTCGGCGCCGAGGTCGCCGCCCGGGTCCAGGAGCGTTGCTTCCACTCGCTGCACGCTCCCGTCCTCCGGGTCAGCGGCTTCGACATCCCGTACCCACCACCGATCATCGAGAAGCACCACCTGCCCGGTGTCGACCGGGTCCTCGACACGGTCGCCCGGCTGCAGTGGGAGGACGAGCCCGACCGCCGCCACCTCACCCGGGTGTCCGCATGACCCGGACGTTCGCGCTACCCGACCTCGGGGAGGGGCTGACCGAGGCCGAAATCCTGGCCTGGCGCGTGGCCGAGGGCGACGAGGTCGGCGTGGACGACATCGTCGTCGAGGTCGAGACGGCCAAGGCCGCCGTCGAGGTGCCCTGCCCGTACGCCGGAACCGTCGTCACGCTGCACGGCACGGTCGGCGACATGATCCCGGTCGGCGGTCCGCTGCTGACGGTGGAGCCGCCCACCGACCCGGTGCGGCCGGCGGGCGAGACCTACCGGACGGAGGAGCGTGCCGGCTCGGGTGCGGTGCTGGTCGGCTACGGGACCGACACCGGCGGACGGCGCAGTCGCGGACGGCGGCAGCGTCCTCCGGCCGAGGCGTCGTCCGGAGCCGCCGCGAAACCCCGGCGGTCGGCCCCGCGCGTCATCTCCCCGGTCGTGCGTCGGCTGGCCCGCGACGGCGGTCTCGATGTCGCCGGCCTCACCGGTACGGGTCCGGAAGGTCTGGTCCTCCGCCGCGACGTCGAGGCCGCGCTCACCGCACCCGCGGCCGCCGCCGCTTCCGTCGCCCACGCTGCCCATCCGGCTCCCGCCACCCCCCATGATCATGTCGACTTTGCTGCCCTTGAAGGCGGCAAAGTCGACATGATCATGGGGGCGGAGGAGGTGCGCACCCCGCTGCGGGGCGTGCGCCGGACCGTCGCGGACAAGCTCACCCGCAGCCGCCGGGAGATCCCGGACGCGACGACCTGGGTCGACGTCGACGCGACCGGACTGGTCGAGGCACGCGAAGCGTTGCGCGCCGCGTACCCGGACCGTGCCATCGGCGCGCTCGCGCTGCTCGCCAGGTTCGTCGTCGTCGGGCTCCGCCGTCACCCCGAGTTGAACGCGCGCGTCGAGCAGGACGGCGACTCGGTCGAGATCGTCCAGCTGCCGTACGTCAACCTCGGCTTCGCCGCACAGACCGAGCGCGGGCTCGTCGTCCCCGTGATCAGGGACGCCCACCGGATGACAACGCTCGACCTCGCCGACGAGCTGGCACGGCTCACCGGGCTCGCACGCGGCGGGAGGCTCGGTACCCGCGAGGTGACCGGCGGCACGTTCACCCTGAACAACTACGGAGTCTTCGGGGTCGACGGCTCCACGCCGATCATCAACCACCCCGAGGCGGCACTGCTCGGCATGGGCCGGATCGTCGACAAGCCGTGGGTCGTCGACGGCACACTCGCCGTCCGCATGGTCACGCAGCTCTCGCTGACCTTCGACCACCGGGTCTGCGACGGTGGAGTCGCCGGCGGGTTCCTCCGCTATGTCGCCGACTGCGTCGAACGTCCGGTCGGTCTGCTCGCGGAACTCTGAGGTCGGCTGCTCGCCTACGCTCGGTGACCGTGAGCGACTGGGAGGGTGTGCGGCTGCACGTGGTCACCGGCAAGGGCGGCACCGGCAAGACCACGGTCGCCGCAGCCCTGGCCCTGGCTCTCGCGTCGGGCGGCCGCAAGGTGCTCCTCGTGGAGGTCGAGGAACGCCAGGGGCTGGCCCAACTGTTCGACGTCGCGCCGCTCCCGTACGAGGAACGGAAGCTGGCGGTCGCCCGCGACGGCGGCGACGTGTTCGGCCTCGCGGTCGACGCGCGGGAGGCCATGTACGAGTACCTCGACATGTACTACCGCCTGGGCCGGGCCGGCCGCGCAATCGACCGCATGGGGATCGTCGAGTTCGCCACGACCGTCGCGCCCGGCATGCGCGACGTCCTGCTCACCGGGAAGACCTACGAGGCGACTCGGCGCCGGCGAACGGACGGCGCGTTCGCCTACGACGCCGTCGTCCTCGACGCCCCGCCGACGGGCCGGATCACGCGGTTCCTCGGTGTCACCGAGGCGGTCACGTCGCTGGCCCGCGTGGGTCCGATCAGCCGCCATGCAGCGTCGATCACCGAGCTGATCAGCTCGCCGCGAACCGCAGTCCACGTCGTGACCGTCCTGGAGGAGATGCCGGTCCAGGAGACCGCCGACACCGTCGCCGATCTCGACGATGCAGGGATCCCGGTCGGTGCCGTCGTGGTCAACCAGATCCGGCGCCCGCTCCTGGCCGCCCGCGACCTCAACGCCGCCCGACGCCGACGGCTGGACCGGGCCGCGATCGAGGCCGGGCTGCGGGCCGCCGGGCTCGGCCAGGGCGGGCTGGTCGATCGTCTGATGTCCGAGGCGGCCGCCCACGCGGACCGGGTCACGCTGGAGAAGCGGGAGCGCGCGACGGTCGCCGCGCTCGACCGAACGACCTACGAGCTCCCGTGGCTGCCCGACGGCATCGACCTGGCCGGGCTCTACGAGATGGGCGCGGCCCTCACCGACCAGGGTGCCGCGTGAGCGCCGGGACTTCGACACGCTTCGAGGTCGACCGCCTGCTCCGCGACGTCCGGACGCGGATCATCGTGTGCTGCGGTTCCGGGGGCGTGGGCAAGACGACCACGGCGGCGGCGGTCGCCCTGCGCGCCGCCGAGCAGGGCCGCTCGGTGGTCGTGCTCACCATCGACCCTGCTCGACGATTGGCCCAGTCGCTGGGCCTCACCGAGCTCGACAACACCCCCCGGCCGGTCGCCGGGATCGACGACGCGCGCGGCGGCAGGCTCGACGCGATGATGCTCGACATGAAGCGGACCTTCGACGAGATCCTGGAGGCGCATGCCACTCCGGAGAAGGCCCGCCGGATCCTCGCGAACCCCTTCTACCAGGCCCTGTCGTCCTCATTCGCGGGAACGCAGGAGTACATGGCCATGGAGAAGCTGGGTCAGCTCCGTGCCCGTGCCGACTGGGACCTGATCGTGGTTGACACCCCCCCGTCGCGCTCGGCGCTGGACTTCCTCGACGCGCCCGAGCGACTCGGTTCGTTCCTCGACGGCCGCCTGATCCGGCTGCTCGCGATGCCGGCGCGGGCCGGCGGGCGCGCGTACGTCAGGATGTTCCAGGCGGGTGTCGGTGCCGTCACCGGAGCGCTGACGAAGATCCTCGGCGGAGAGCTGCTGCGCGACGTCCAGACCTTCGTTGCGGCGCTGGACACTATGTTCGGCGGGTTCAGGGAACGGGCCGACCAGACCTACGCGCTGCTCAAGCGCCCCGAGACCGCGTTCGTCGTGGTGTCGACACCGGAGCTCGACGCGCTGCGGGAGGCCTCGTACTTCGTCGAGCGGCTCGACAGCGACGCGATGCCGCTGGCCGGTCTCGTCCTCAACCGGATGCATCGCGGCGGACCCGACGGCCTGAGCGAGCATCAGGCCACCGCGGGAGCGGACCGCCTCGACGGCGCCCGCGAGCACCGGCTGACGGCGTCGCTGCTCCGACTGCACGCCGCGAACCTGAAGCTGGCCGCACGCGACGCACACCGAGCCGCGCGATTCACTGCAGCCCACCCGGCGGTGCCGGTCACGCAGGTGCCGGCTCTGCCGATAGACGTCAACGACCTCCGCGGCCTGCGGGAGGTCGGTGCGGAACTCGTCGCCCGGCGATGACATCCTGGCTGCGGTCAGCCCGCGTGGGCCACCTCTTCGTACTCCAGGCGGGCCGCCTCGAGCAGAGCCCGCCACGACATGACGCCCGGCCGGCGGCGTAGCAACGCGCGGCGCTCGCGCTCCGTCATGCCCCCCCAGATGCCGAACTCGGTGCGGTTGTCGAGTGCGTCGGCCAGGCATTCGGTGCGCACCGGGCAGCCCATGCACAGGGCTTTGGCCCTGTTCTGTGCGGCGCCCGGGACGAACAGCTCGTCCGGCTCAGCTCCCCTACACGCCGCCTGGCTGGGCCAGTCGTCCACCCACCTCATGGCTCCTCCCCCGTTGCGGAGTGCCCGCGCCCGACGACCCCGTCCGTCGATCACGCCCCCGCTGTGATCACGGTAGACAAGCGCAGGCCGGACCGCTAGGACCCGCAGATGAAAATGTGGAGCACCGATCTGACCGATAACACCCGGCCTGTCCGGGTGTAACAGTCTCTTCCCGCCGACGCACCGTGTCGAGCCATGGAGGCGACACCACGTAATGTGCTCCCATGGCGTCTCTCCGCCTCGACATCGTCGTGGCAGCTCTCCGGCGCGGTCTGCTGATCATCGGCGTGAGCGGTCTCGCCGGTGTGCTCGTGGCGGGCCTGGCCCTGCCCGTGGCCGCAAGTCTGGGCCTCGCAGCACGTGAGAGCGCTACCGCGTTCAACGACATGCCCGCCGAGCTCGAGACCCGGCCGCTCGCCGAACAGTCGCGGATCGTCGACGCCACCGGCAAGACGCTGGCCACGTTCTACGAGCAGAACCGCATCTACGTACCGCTGGACCAGGTCTCGCCGGTGATGAAGGACGCGATCCTCGCCATCGAGGACCACCGCTTTTACGAGCACGGCCCTATCGACATGCAGGGAACAGCCCGGGCATTGCTTGGAAACCTCGACGCCGGCGACATCACCTGTGACGAGGGCTGTACCGCTGGCGGTGGCTCCACCCTGACCCAGCAGTACGTCAAGCTCGTGCTGCTCGACCAGGCGGAAACGCCGGAGGACCGGCGTGCGGCCATCACCAGCACAGGAGCCGAGGGATACGTCCGCAAGCTCCGCGAGCTGCGCCTGGCGGCCAGCGTCGAGGACAAGATGACCAAGGACGAGATCCTCGAGCGGTACCTCAACATCGCGTACTTCGGCGGTGGCGGTGGCGACGGCGGCGCCTACGGCATCGAGGCGGCGGCACGGTACTTCTTCTCGACGAGCGCCGCCAAGCTCACGCTGCCGCAGGCGGCGATGCTGGCGGGTCTCGTGCAGGCGCCGTCCGCGTACGACCCCACCAACAATCCGGAGAAGGCGCTCGGCCGCCGCACCCAGGTGCTCGACCGCATGGTCGAGCTCGGCATGGTCTCCGAAGCCGACGGCGCCGCGGCCCGCCAGTCCGACCTCGGCTTGCAGCTCACGCCGACACCGGCGGGCTGCGTGCCCTCGTGGGCGCCCTGGTTCTGCGACTACGTCGTGCACGAGCTGGCACTCATGCCCGAGCTCGGCGAGACCCGCCAGGCCCGCATCGACAGCCTCCTCCGCGGTGGCCTGACGATCACCACGACGCTGGAGCCGAAGTTCCAGCAGGCAGGTCAGGAGGCCGTCTCCGACCGGGTGGCTCCGACGGACAGCGCCGTCGGCACGCTCGCCATGGTCGAGCCGGGTACCGGCTACATCCGGTCCATAGCCAACTCGCGGGAGTACGGGCCCTCCGGCGACGGCAGGAGCCAGGTCAACTACGCCGTCGACAAGCTCATGGGCGAGTCGAACGGCATCCAGGCGGGATCGGCGTTCAAGCCGTTCGTCCTCGCGGCCGCCATCCGGCAGGGCATCCCGTTGACCACCACCATCAACGCGCCCCAGACACTGAACATGGGCGGTGAGAGGTTCGAGATCTGCTGGAACGGCAACTCGATCTACACCACCGACAGGGACTACTCGCCGCAGAACTCGACCGGGTCCGGGCGGTACAACCTGCGGACCGGCACCGAGCGGTCGGTCAACACCTTCTACGTCCAACTCCTGCAGCGCACCGGCATCTGCGAGCCGGCGACGATCGCCCAGGAGTCCGGCATCTTCAAGCAGGTCCCTACCACGAGCGAGGGCCAGCCGCTCGACCAGGTCGCGTCGTTCACTCTCGGCTCCAACACGGTGTCCCCGCTGGCGATGGCCGAGGGGTACGCGATGTTCGCGGCCCGCGGCATGCACTGCGACTCCATCGCCGTCCTGCAGGTGCGCGACCGCAACGGCGAGGTCGTCGTCGATCGCAAGCCCACGTGCAACCGAGTGATCGCCGAGGGCGTCGCCGACGGCGTCAACATGGTGCTGCAGGGCGTGATCGAGAGCCAAGGGGGCACCGGCGCCCGGATGCGCCTCGACGGCGGCCGCACTGCAGCCGGCAAGACGGGAACCACGAACAACTCCATCGCGGTCTGGTTCGCGGGATACACCCCGCAGCTGGCCACGGCGGTGGCGGTCGCCGACCTCGACGGACGCCAGACGACCCTCGACGGCCGTACGTACAACGGAGAGCGCATCGGCTCCGCCTGTGGTAGCTGTATCGCTGGACCCGTCTGGAAAGAGGCGATGGATACCGCTCTCGACGGTGTCCGTGGGGTCGGCTTCCACCGGCCCGACCCGAGCGTCGTCCGGGGGCTCGACGAGCGGGTGCCCGACGTGCGGGGCATGGACGCCCAGGCCGCGTCCACCCGACTGGCCGAGTCCGGCTTCGGTGCCTATGTCGCCGGCGAAGTAGCGTCCGCGATCGCCCGGGGCCTCGTGGTGGAGACCAACCCGGCCAGCGGGTCGAGCGTCGCCGCCGGTAGCTCGGTCGGCCTCCACCTCAGCACCGGCCGGCCGGAGCCCGGGAACGACGACGATGACGACGAGAACGGGGGCGGGCGGGGCCGCGGCGGCGGGAGCCCGCCTGCGACACCACCACCGGAGACGTAGCCCGGCAGCCATCGGAGAACGCGAACCATCCGGTCGGCCCAGCCATGCGTTCAGGGAGACGACGATGGCCGCGTTCACCGAGCGGCCAGGTCGACGTGACATCCGATCGTCATCGACGTGACCGTCAGAAAACATGTCCGGGCTACTGCGCAACGCCTCTCCGATGCGGTACACAGTCTCAATCAGTGAGACCTAGGGGGAATCACATGCGATCCGCATTCAGCCGACCCCGGTTCCTTGTCGCTGCAGCGATCGCGCTCGGCGCCCTGATCGCGGCGAGCCTGCCGACGGCGGCGGTCGCGCCCGCTCAAGTGCAGGTGCTCGCTCCCGACACCGACGGGGTTCTGCTGTTCGCGGCCGACGGCCGGCGGCAGGACATCGTGCAGCGGTACGCGAACGAGCACGGCGGCGTCCCCGGGGTCTCCGAGCTGCTGAAGAAGGGGGCAGCCGCCGACGGGGGCGGCATGGTGACCCAGGCCCCGCCCAACACCGGCGCCGGCTGGTACACGATGGCCACCGGGGCGTGGCCGGGAGTCCACGGCTCCACGAACAACACGTTCTTCACCAACAGTCCCACGCAGCCGTTCGCCAACCGGACGGCCGCGTTCGACAGCGGTGTGCTCTCGGCAGAGACGATCGCCCAGGCCGCCGAGCGCGGCGGCAAGCGGGTCGTCCAGATGGAGTGGGCCGGCGGGCGCAACGGCACCATCGAGGGCCCGACCGTCGACTTCCGGGCGTTCGCCTCGGGCCGCGGCGTCACGACCAATTTCATGTCCCCGTCCGACCGGCCGGCGCTGATCTCGGCGTTCGGGCTCCAGTACGACCAGGTCACCCTCGCTCCGGCGACCGGTTGGACCGACCCCCCGGCGTCGTTCAGCGCAGCGCTCGAGACTCGTATGCGCGTTGTCGACTTCGGTGTCGACAAGTACGGCCTCGACGCCTACGTCTACGACAGCACCGACGACGGCACGACCAACTACGACCGGGTGCTGTTCGCCCGCGACAAGAACGGTGCCGAGCCGGTGGCCGACCTCGCCAGGGGCGAGTTGGCCGACGTCAAGGTCACGGTCCAGGGCGGCGCGCTCGACGGCCTCACCGCGGGCATGCTGGTCAAGGTCGAGGAGCTCACGCCCGACGCCTCGCAGGTGCGCCTGTTCCACACCTCGGTCACGCGGGCCAACGCCAGCTGGCCGTCATGGCCGGGCGAGCCCGGCTTCAGCGGCGATTTCGCCGAGTTCGTAGCCCAGACCTTCCCGACGTCGACCGCGGGCGACTTCGCGGTCCTGGAAGCAGGGATCGTCAGCGAAGAGACCTACGTCGAGCAGGGCCTGTACTGGGAGACGGGCCACCACCCGCTCCTCGAGTACATGATCGAGACCTACCAGCCCGACCTCGCGCTGGTCGGGTACCCGGTCACCGACGAGTTCCAGCACCAGTTCCTCGGGCTGGTCTCCCCGACCGTTCCTGACGGCTCGCCGAACCCGGCGTTCGACGACGTCCAGCTCGACGGCGTGCCCGACGACCGCGTGGACGAGCGCGAGCAGTTCATCCGGCGCGCGTACGAGGGTGCCGACGCCACCATGCGGTTGGCGAGAGAGTTGCTCGGCAAGCCACAGCAGGTGGCCACGTTCGTCGGCTCGGACCACGGCTTCGCTCCGCAGTTCCTGGCCATCGACGCCAGCAAGGTCCTCGTCGACCTCGGCCTGCTCTCGACCCCGCAGACGTCCAACTGCCGCCCCGGCGCGGGCGAGACCATCGGCAAGGCCAAGGCCTGCTGGGCCGGCGGCACCGTGCAGATCTACCTCAACCTGGCCGGTCGGAACCCGGCCGGCGGCGGGCTGCAGCAGGTGACGGCCGCCGAGGCCCCGGCGGTACTCGCGGCCATCGAGGCTGCCTTCGCCGGCCTCACCGACTCCAACGACTGGGACGGTGACAGCCAGCCCGAAGGATGGAAGGTCATCGACCGGATCTTCACCCAGGCCGAGGCCCGCTACATCCCCAACGGTCCCGACACCACCACCGACATGGCGCACCCGACCCGTACCGGCGACCTGGTGGTGTTCTCGTACCCGCCCTACCAGTTCGACGCTGCCACGCCGGGCACGCTGATCGCCAAGTCGGAGTTCTTCGGTCAGCACGGCTACGTGCCCGACGTCCAGGACCTCGACGACAACGTCAACCTGCGGGCGACGTTCCTGGCCGGCGGCAACGCCATCGTCAAGGGCCGCTTCGACGTGAGCGCCATCGACATCGCACCGACGATCGCTTACCTCATGGACGTCCCCGAACCGCAGCACTCGCAGGGCCGCGTCCTGCTCGAGGTCCTGCGAGGCACCGGCGGCGTCAAGCCGCTGACGGTCATCGGGCTCAACGACTTCCACGGCCAGCTCGACCCGACGACCATGGTCATGGACGGCCTCAACATCAGCGTCGGCGGCGCGGGCCAGCTCGCCACCATGTTCGACGAGGACGCGGCCGGCCTGCCCGGTCCGGCCCTCTTGCTCGCCGGTGGCGACAACGTGGGCGCGTCGCCACCGAACTCCGGCCTGCTGGAGGACATTCCGGCCATCGACGTCGAGAACGCCTGGGGCATGGACGCCACGTCTTACGGCAACCACGAGTTCGATTACGGCGTCGAGCGCCTGCTACGCCACCAGGCCCGGGCGAACTTCCCGTTCCTCGCCACCAACATCGTCGAGGAGGACACCGGCCAAGCCCCCGACTGGGTCACCCCGTCGGTGGTGTTCACGGTCAACGGCATCAAGGTCGGGGTGATCGGCGCGGCTCTGGAGGAGACGCCGGAGCTGGTCAGTGCCGGCCTCACCGAAGGCCTCACCTTCCTGCCCGCCGCCGAGCGCATCGCCGCCGAGTCGCGGCGGCTGGCCAGGCGCGAGGGGGTCCGGGTGCAGGTCGTGGTGATCCACGAGGGCACCGCGACCGGGACGAATGCCGTCGACGGCAAAGCCGCCGTGCCCTGGGACGGCCCGATCGTCGACATCGCCGAGGATCTGGATACCACGACGGTCGACGCCATCGTGGCTGGGCACACCCACCGGGTGTCCAACCTCATCGTCGGCGACATCCTGGTCACCGAGGGCATCAACGCCGGTGCCAGCTACTCCGTCATGCAGCTCATGGTGAGCGGTGGCGACGTCCAATGGGCCGGCGGGGCCACCCGGATCGCCAAGAACCTCGGCGTGACCCCGCGCGCCGACGTGCAGGCGATCGTCGACGCCGCCAACGAGGAGACCGCCGAACTGCGCAACCAGGTGATCGGCGTGCAGACCGCCGACATCCGCCGCGACCTGACCCGCCTCAACGAGTCGCAGATGGGCGACTTCGTCGCCGACATCATGCGGGCCCGCTATCCGGGGGTCGATGCGGCACTCACCAACTCGGGCGGGCTACGGGCCGACCTGGTGGTGTCGCCGCCGTCGGCCGGTGAACAGCCGGGCGAGATCACCTGGGGCGAGGTCTTCGCCGTGCTGCCCTTCGGCAACCGCACGGTGATCCTGACCCTGACCGGGGCGCAGCTCGAGCAGGCGTACCTGAACGGGTTCAGCCCTGCCTGCGACGCGGCGATCTCGACCGGGCGCTTCCCACAGATCTCCGGGTTGACGGCGACGTACACGTGCAACGGGACGACTCCGGTAGTCACCGGCATGTGGAAGGCACCGGACGGGCCCGAAGGCACGCTCACGCCCATCGGTCCGACCGACACCGTCCGGCTGGTCACCAACGACTTCATGTTCACCGGCGGTGACGGATACACCGCCCTCGCCGGTGGTACCGATGTCGCCCAGCCAGGCGATGGTCTGCTCGAGATCGTCGTCGACCACGTTCGGGCCAACACACCCGTCAGCCCGCCCATCCCGGGCGACGGACCGTGCACGGCGCCGACGGTCTGCCGCATCGTCAGGGGCTGAGCGGCTGCGCGTCGTTCCTGGCGCCCGGGGAGAGTCCGCTCTCGCCGGGCGCCGTCATGTCCGCGAGCCCATGCGCGGCCTTCGCCCCGCCGGCGCACGTGATCCGGCCCGATCTGCCAGGATTGTCCGGCCATGGGCGGGGCGAAGCCGGCTCGGCATTCCAAGGAATAACTCGTCGACACAGTCTCCCAGACCGCCGTACGTTCGCCGTCAGCGTCATCTCGGTGGAATGTCAGAGCCTCCCGGCATGCTGAGATCGCTGTCGACGAACAGGGAGACACACCATGGATCACGCGATCTGGGCCGAGGGCCTGGTCAAGCGCTTCGGCGAGACAACGGCCCTGGACGGGGTCGATCTCGGAGTGCGCACCGGCACGGTGCTCGGCCTACTGGGGCCGAACGGGGCGGGCAAGACGACCGCCGTGCGTGTCCTCAGCACTCTGCTGAGACCTGATGCCGGCCACGCGCGGGTGGGTGGGTACGACGTCATCGACGACGCCCACCAGGTGCGCCAGCTCATCGGCCTGACCGGGCAGTACGC
>JBOGDU010000090.1:0-8464 GCA_050743145.1 Jiangellaceae bacterium
AGCAGGGCCGCCGCGTCGGCATCGGGCTGGCGTGCTACGTCGAGGGCACCGGTGTCGGCCCCTACGAGGGCGGCTGGGTCAAGGTCGAGACCGACGGCAGCGTCGTCGTGGCGACCGGGCTCACCACGCAGGGGCAGGGCCACCAGACGGCGTTCGCCCAGATCGCGGCCGACGTGCTGGGCGTGCCGCTCGACCGAGTCACTGTCACCACCGGCGACACCCGCCGGTTCCGCTACGCCGTCGGGACGTTCGCGTCGCGGGCGCTGGTGATGAGCGGCAATGCGATCGCGGTTGCGGCGCGGACGGTGCGTGAGAAGGCACTGCGGATCGCTGGTGAGGCCCTCGAGGCCGACGCGCGCGACCTCGAGATCGTCGACGGGGTGGTTCGGGTCCGAGGCGTCCCGACCTCGTCGATCCAGCTCTCGACGGTGGCAGTGCTGTCGAACCCGCTGCGGTACGCGTTCGACGCCGAGTCCGCCCGCGCCACCCAGTTCGCCACGCCCGCCGACCCGGACAAGCCGCCGGTCGCCGAGGGGGAGGAGCCGGGCCTCGAGGCGACCGGCTACTACTCGCCTCCGCGGGCGACCTTCGCCAACGGCATGCACGCGGCGGTCGTCGAAACCGACCCCGACACGGCCGAGATCCGCATCCTTCGCTACTGCGTCGTGCACGACTGCGGAACGCTGGTCAACCCTCGCATCGTCGAGGGACAGGTTCACGGCGGCGTCGCACAAGGGGTCGGCGGGGCCCTCTACGAGCGGATGGTCTACGACTCCGCCGGACAGTTGCTCAACGCGTCGTTCATGGACTTCCTCATGCCCTACTCGACCGAGGTGCCCACGATCGAGACCGACCACCTCGAGACGCCGTCACCGCTGAACCCGCTGGGCATCAAAGGCGCGGGTGAGGCCGGGGTGATCCCCGGCATGGCCGTCTTCGCGTCCGCGATCGCCGACGCGGAGGGCTTCCCGATCACGCGGATGCCGATCTCACCGAGCGATCTGTACCACCTGCGCGCCGCCCACCGGGGGGACGCGACGTGACGAAGGGTGCTGGCCGATGAAGGTCACCGGTTCCGCCGTCCTGCACGCGCCGCGCGACCGCGTGTGGGCCGCGCTCAACGACCCGGCCGTGCTCGTGCGGACGATCCCGGGTTGCCAGCAGCTCGAGCAGGTGGGCCCGGACTACTACCGCGCCACCGTGACTGCAGGGGTCGCGTCGATCAAGGGCACCTATGCCGGCGAGGTCCGGCTGTCCGACCAGGCCGAACCCGACTCGTTCGTGCTGCACGCCGCCGGCGCAGGAGCTCCGGGGACGGTCAGTGCAGACGTGCGCGTCACTCTGGCCACCGCCGACGACGGCAGCACCCGCCTGGACTACGACGCCGACGCCGTGGTCGGCGGCGCCATCGGTGGAGTGGGCCAACGGATGCTCGCCGGCGTAGCGAAGAGGACCGCGGGCGAGTTCTTCTCCGCTGTCGAAGACGTGCTGACCGGACGCGCCGAGGTAGCTCCGGCCGCGCCAGCGGCCGCCGGGCCGCCCGGCGCGCCCGCGGCCGCAGCACCAGCGGTGTACACAGCGCCCCCGCGGCAGCGCCAGGTCGTGCCGGTAGGGGTGGTGCTCGGTGCCGCGGTGGTGGGAGCCGTGATCGCCCTGGCCGGAGTCCTGATCGGATGGCTGATCGCGTCCTGACCGATTCGACCTGGGGGCCGCGGGTGGCCTTAAGGCTGCCTTAAGCCCTTTCGTCATCATCTGCACGTGGACACGTTCGTAGTGCGGCTCTTCCCCGTCGGGGGAGCGGAAGAGCCGGAGCTGCGGGGGGTGGTGTCCCAGGTGGCCAGTGGGCAGAGCGTGAGCTTTCACTCTGTCGACGACCTGGTCGCGTTCCTCGTCGATCCCCTCGGGGGGAAGGGGATCGACGAGGAACCCGCGTCGTGAAACCGCCGGGTGTCACTATCGTGGCATCCCGGATCATCCAGCGGCGTGAAGAGGGTTTCGTGGCGACCGACGCCTCGGTTCCGCGCTCCGGTCACATCGGCCGACGCCGCCTCGACGCTCGTCTTACGGCCGCCAGCGACAACCGACTCACCCTCGTGGTGGCGGGGGCGGGGTACGGCAAGACGACACTGCTGCGTGGCTGGTCGGCCCCCGTGCCGGTGGCCTGGCACACGATCAGCGCGGCCGACCGAGTTCCCGGTGTCCTGGCCCGCAACATCGTCGATGCTCTGCGTCTGCTCGTGCCCGACCTGTCCGCTGACCTGGTGGTGGCCGCGAGCCGGCTTCGCGGACACGACAGCGATGAGATCGGCCAGGCCGAAGCATCTGCGGCGGCGCTCGCCGAGGCCCTGGAAGCCGCGCTGCGTCGGAGCATGGCGCTGGTGCTCGATGACGTTCACGAGGTCGAGTCCGTCGCCGAGGTGTCCCACTTCGTCGCCGCGCTGAGCCGGCAGGTGCCCACGTCGCTCAACCTGATCCTGGTCAGCCGCAACCAGCTGCCTTTCCGGACCGCTCGGCTGGTCGCCCACGGAGAGGCCGTGGAGCTGGGTGCCGCTGATCTCGCGTTCTCCGTCGGCGAGACCGAGGAACTGGTCGCCGGCCTGGTCGGCGTTGCCGACGTCGGACTCGCCCGCGCCGTGCACGAGCTCAGCGGTGGCTGGCCGGTCGCCACCCGCCTTGCGGTCGAGGCGGTCGCGGGCGTTCCCGCCGCCGAGCGAACCGCCATTCTCGACACGGTGCGAGAACCGCGTGGTCTGCTGCTCGACTACATGGTCGACGAGGTGGTCGGGCAGGAGTCGCCCGAGGTGTTGCACTTCCTCGAACGCGCCGAACCGTTGCGGTGGATCGATACCGGGCTCGCCCGCGCCGTCGGCGTTCGCGATGCCGACCGGGTGCTTGCTGCCGTGACCCGCCGCGGTGTCTACGTCGAACCCGGGCCGACCGTGTCCGGCCGCATCGAGTTGACCCCGTTGTCACGCGCCTTCGTCCGCGCCCACCGCCGCCTCGGCGTGGAAGAGCGCCACGCCGTCCTCCTCGCTGGGGCGCGCTGGCTCGAGCAGGCTGGTGACCACGCCGAGGCGCTGGGCTACTGGGTCGAGCTGGCCGACGCCGAGGCCTGTCTCGGAGTGCTCGGTGCACACGGCGAGCAGCTTCTGGCAGACGGATACGCGCAGCGGGTGGTCGATGCCGCCGCGCTGGTACCAGATGACCGGCGCGATCCGACGTTCCAGGTCCTGGTGGGCGACGCCTGGCTGCTGCTCGGCGACTGGGACGAGGCACTGCGCTGCTACGGGCGGGCGGCACGCGACGTGGGGCCGGTGCCGGCGCGCATCGCCTGGCGCACCGGGCTGCTTCACTACCTGCGCGGCAACCTCGACGACGCCGCGAAGGCATACGAGGGCGGCGACACCGAAGACGACGACCTGGCTGCGCGGGCGCTCCTGCTCGGCTGGTCGGCGAGCGTGCGCTGGCTGCGTGGCGACCTCGAGGGTTGCCGGGCACAGGCCACGCGCGCCTTCGAGGCGGCCCGGGCGAGTGGGGACCACCGGGCCCTCGCCAACTCACACACGGTCCTGGCGATGGTCGCGGCGCTCGACGGCGACAGGGGCGCCAACGATGTGCACTACCTGCACGCACTCGACCATGCGACGGCCGCCCGCGACGTCTTCCAGTTGGTCCGGATCCACACCAACCGCGGCAGTCGCCAACTGGAGGAGGGCGACGCCGAGGGTGCCCTCGTCGAGGTCGACTTCGCGCTGCGGCTGGCCGACCTCGCCGGCTTCGCCACCTTCCGCGGACTCGCCCTGTCGAACCGGGGACAGGCCCTGCTGGCCCTCGGCCGCCTGGACGAGGCACGGGCGGAGCTCGAGTCCGCGCGGGTCGTCTTCGAACGGCTCGAGTCGTCGATGGCCGCCTATCCGTACGGCTCACTGGGCGACATCCACCGGGTCCGCGGAGACCGGGTCGCGGCGCGGGCCGCGTACGGGCGGGCTATCGCACTCGCCGAGCAGACCGGCGACACCCAGGGGTTGGTTCCGGCGCTCGCAGGCCTGGCCCGGCTGCTCGCCACCGAGGAGCCGCAGGCCGCTGCCGAGCTGTCGGCACGGGCGCTGGCGTGCGGGCCGTCGCTCGGTCGGGTGAGTGCCCTCCTGTCGGCTGCCGGCGTCGCGCTGGCGGCCGGTGACCACGCTGTGACGCTCGACCACGCCGGGAAGGCCCTCCGGGAGGCCCTAGCGGTCCGCGACCGGCCCGGTGTCGCGGAGGCGCACGAGTTGCTCGGTATGGCCGGACGCGATCGCGAAGCTGTGCGGACCGCCGTCGGACTCTGGCGGGAGCTCGGCGACCCCGTGGGTGCGGCGCGGGCCGGCCTCGTGCTCGCCGAGTTGGAGAGGGGCCCCGTCTCGGCCGGTCTGGCGACCCGGGCGGCGGAGGATGCGCAGGCCCTGGGGGCGCGTGAGGTGGCTGCCAGAGCTCAGGCGCTGCTCCACGCCGTCGATCGCCCGGAAGTGACCGTGGTCTGCCTCGGCGGGTTGCGAGTCGACCGTGCCTCCGGGCCGGTGCCCGCGGCGGCGTGGCAGTCGCGCAAGGCCCGCGACCTGCTCAAGCTGCTCGTGTGCCGCCGCGGCCGGCCGATCCACCGCGAGCAACTGGCCGACACCCTGTGGCCCGACGAGAACCCCGCCCGGACGGCCAATCGGCTTTCCGTCGCGCTGTCCACAGTCCGCACGATTCTCGACCCTGAGCACCGGAACGCTCCCGATCACTACCTGCGCAGCGAGGGCGACGCCGTCGCCCTCGCGAACGTCACGATCGACGTCGAGGACTTCCTCGACACCGCCGAGGCCGGCCTGGCGCTGGTTCGATCCGGTCGGGCGAAGGATGCGCGACGCGATCTCGACGCAGCGGAGCTGGCCTACGCCGGTGACCTGTTCGAGGACGACCTCTACGCCGACTGGACCGTCGACCTGCGGGAGAAGGCCAGGATGACCTACCTCCGCGTGGCCCGCGCGCTGGCCGACCTGGTCGGCGACGACCACGAGGCGAGGGCGCGCTACCTGCTGCGCATCCTCGAGCGCGACCCGTTCGACGAGCGGGCCCATCTCGATCTGGTAGTACTGCTCGCCCGTGACGGGCGCCACGGTGAGGCACGCCGACGCTACCGGCTGTACTGCCGCCGCATGGACGAGATCGACGTCGAGGCGGCGCCCTATCCGGCGGACCGGTAGGGCAGAACGGGCGACAGCTCGACCTGGTGCCGCGTCCGCTAGACGCTGACCGGCGTCTCGACCAGCCGCGCTCGAAGCGGTTCCGCCGCGACCACCCACGGCGCCTCGGCGGGCGCTTCGGGATCCGCATGCCACCGCCGCCCGACCCGGTCGACCGCCACCGGGTAGACGGTCAACGAGCCGTCCGCGGCGATGTGCAGGCGTAGGAAGCTCTTGTGATCGTCGATGCCCAGACCCGCGTACAGCTCGTTGACGTTGACCTGGAAGCGGCTGGCGGCCACCAGGTACGCGCCGACGATCCAGCAGTCGAGCACGGCGACGACAGGCCCGTACACGACGAACGCGAGCAGGATCGACCAGGGGTTCGGCAGCTGCGCGAGCGGCAGGCTCGACCAGACGGCCGTCCCGACGACGCCGAGCGCCACGTGTGGCACCGCGTGCAGCAGTGCCGCGACCCAGTGGCGGGGTCGGCCCCGTTGCAGCGCCTGCACCACGGCGAACAGGACGGTCCCGGCGACGACGGCGGTGACGGCGATCACGATGGGGCCGTTGAGCAACCGCCCGTGGGCGGTCCGCATCGCGAACATCAACAGGGTCTGCATGAGGCCGAGCAGCACCAGGAAGCCGGGGTTGCGCCACGGCAACCGGGTGAAGATACTCCAGCCCAGCCGCCGCGACTGGGCGGGTGTCGGATACGTGCCGACCAGCTCGTACGGCTGAGGCTCGCTCGCGCGGAGAGTCAGCGTCGTCGGTGGGGGAACCGCGATCCGATCGGGCAGGTGAGCCGTGCCGACCAGGTAGGCACCGCCTCCGCCGCAGGTCACGAGCTGGCGGCCGCGTCCGTCCGGTCCGTTCCCGGCATAGCGCGCGTAGTGATGGGCGTCACCGGTGAGCATGATCGGAACCCTGGCTCCGGTCGGCTCGACGACCGTGCGGAGGAAGTAGTCGGTGCTGTCGTAGGCCTCCCGATCCTGCTGCGAGATCACCCAGGTCGGCCGGGGCACGCACACGATCACCCGGTCGCCGGGACGAAGGTCTTGTGCTGCGGCCTGGAAGTACCGAAGCTGCGGCTTGTCGATGTAGACGTCGAGTTGGGTGTCGACGGCGTAGAGCCACCACCGGTGCGGCAGGGCCAGCGCGAAGTAGCTGCGCTGCTGGCGGGTCTGCCACCCGCCGACGCAGTCGCCCTGTGCGAACAGCCGCAGGAATGCGGTGAGCCCGTCGTACCAGTCGTGATTACCCGGCAGCGCATAGAGGGTGGGTGTCCGCGAGGTACGTACCGGCAGGGAGGCCCGGTACGGTCCCTTCCACCGGTTGCCATACGCAGTACCCGAGGCCGTCGGGTACACCTGGTCGCCGCCGAGGACCAGCACGTCGCCGCGTGGCAGCTCGAGCGCCTGGCCTTCGCCATGCTCGACCTCGAGGGTCGGGCGTGCCATCAGGGACGCGATCGTATAGGTGGCGTCGAACCCGTCACCGACGTCGGCGGTGTAGTCGAGCCAGAGTTCGGTCGCGCCGGCGTGGTCGAAGCGGTCGTCGCCGAGCACGGCCTGCATCTCTCGCTTGTCGAGATAGGCGCCGAACAGGTCGGAGAAGACCGTCCGGATCCCGGTCGCCACCAGGAGTCCGGGATTGAGCCAGGGCACGGCCTTCTGCGGAGTGAACCCGAGTTCGATGGGGGACATGTCGCGCGGTCTGTGCTCACGCATGGGCAGGACCTTACGGTGGAGGTACGAGCGGGGTCCGCAACGCCACGAGGGAGATCGCGGAATGCGTGCGTTCACAGCTGCGGCTGTCCAGATCAGGCCGTCGCACGAGCGGTTGACCGCCGAGACGGTCAAGGCCAACGTCGACCACGCGGTCGACTACGTCGAGCGGTGCGTCGACGCGACCGGGGCATCACTGGTGGTGCTGCCCGAAACCGTCACGACGGGCTTCACGCCCGGGTGCACGGCCGAGGAGCTCTGGGGCCTTCTCGGTGAGCACGACGGCCCGACGGTCGCCCCCCTGGCCGAGGTCGCAGGTCGGCTGGGCGTCCACCTGGTGTGGGGCACCTATGCGCGCGGCGAGGAGCCCGGAGTCCTCCACAACGCGGCGATGCTCGCCGGCCCGTCAGGGGCTCTGCTCGGTGTGTACCGGAAGACGCATCCCTTCTGCACCGAGCTCCGCTCGCGCGGCGGCTGGGTGACTCCCGGCGACGACGTCTGCGTCGTGGAGACCGACCTGGGCCGAATCGGGATGATGGTGTGCTTCGACGGCGACTTCCCCGAACTGGCCCGGATCATGGCGCTTCAGGGGGCGGAGCTGGTCGCCCGCCCCTCGGCGCTGCTGCGGTCGGCGGACATCTGGGAGCTGACGAACCGCGCCCGGGCGTACGACAACCACGTCTACGTCGTGGGCGCCAACGCCGTCGGGACCGATCCGGCAGGCGTGCTGTACTTCGGCAACTCGATGATCGTGACTCCGACCGCCGAAGTGGTCGCGTGGGGCTCGACACACGAATCGTGGGTGAGCGCGCGGCTCGACCCGTCAGTCGCTCTGGCCTCGCTCACGCCCGGTTCGAGCGTGCCCCAGAGCTTCGACCATCTGGCCGAGCGGAACCTTGACCTCCTTCGACGACACGCCGACACCCTGCTAGGTGAGGGCGCGACGTCGTTCCCGTACGCACAACCCTGACCTCCAGCCGGCAGTGGTCAGTCACGGATCGCTGCGATCGCCTCGCGCAGGAGTACGTCGCTGACGTCGAAAGCTTGTTGCTGCGAAACGCTCCCGGCGATGGTGGCGTCAAGGTCTGAATAGTGATACGAGAAGGTGTTCCAGAACCCGTTGTGTCCCCAACCGCGTACCCCTGCGTACTCGATCGCGCTGACGCCGAGCCCGTAGTCGGGCTGGTCGGGAACCACCCGGGTCTCCGTCATGAGGCTCAGCGTCTCGGGCTTGCGAAAGACATCCCCTGTCAGCAGCGCGCGCGTGAAGAACGCCATGTCGCGCACGGTCACGGCGAGCCCGCCGCCGCCGTAGAGGTCAAACGACGGGTCCCAGGCGTAGGTGTCCACCTCTCCGTAGAACTGATGTGCGATCTTTCACGCCGGCGGGAGTGGGCTCCAGCGTCTCCAGCCACGTGGCCTCGAGGCCGAGCCGCTCGTATCCGATCAGCTCCCGCAGCGCCGTGGCCAACGGCTTTCCCGCTCGCGCGCTCGACGATCTCACCGAGGAGGATGTAGCCAGTGTCGGAGTAGTGG
>JBOGDU010000091.1:0-5093 GCA_050743145.1 Jiangellaceae bacterium
TGTACTGGCTGACCGGCACCGCAGCGTCGGCGGCCCGGTCGTACTGGGAGGACGGACGAGCGCTGGCCGCAGCGCTGGCGAGCGGCCAGGCTCCTCCGGCGGTCTCGGTTCCGGTCGGCTTCACGACGTTCCCCGGCGAGATCTGGGCTGCCCCGCGCAGCTGGGTTGAGACGGTCTACCCCGGCCTCGCTTACTTCAACGAGGTCGACAGGGGCGGCCACTTCGCCGCCTGGGAGGAGCCGGAGCTCTTCTCCGCTGAAGTGCGGGCTGCATTCAGCTCACTGCGCTAACGACGCATTGTCTTCGGCTCTCAACATCGTGCGAGGACGCGTCGGCTCGAGCGCGTCCAGGCCAGCAGCAAGTTCAACGTCACGGCCGACCATCCAGCGGGCAGCGACTGACATCTTCGGACACGCCTGAGACCGGGTTTGCGTGTCCGGAGATGTCAGTCAACGGATCACCCTGAATCGCAGGTGGGTGGCGTTCGGAGTGTCGACCACCTTGGTGCGCTCGAGCTGGCACTGGCCGCCCAGATGCTCGAACAGCCGGGTGCCGCTGCCGAGCAGGACCGGGGCCAGATGGACCTGGATCTCGTCCAGCAGGCCGGCGGCAAGGCACTGCTGAGCGGCGCTGGCGCCGTGCACGCCGACCACCTTGTCCCCGGCCGCCGCCTTCGCCTGCTGCACTGCGCTATGGATACCGTCGGTGACGAAGGTGAAGACCGACGGCGCCCGGACCGTCTCCGGGGCCGGTGGGTTATGGGTGAGCACGAAGCACGGCGCCGGGCCGGCCGGGCCGCCGTCACCCCACCCTCCGTCGCCCTCGGCCAGGTCGTAGGACAGTCGGCCCATGAGGATCGAGCCCACGGCCTCGCGCATCCCGGCCAGCAGCTCGGTGTCGCGCGCGTCCGGTTCGTGCAGCCACTGGTGCAGGACCTGGCCACCGTCTCCCAGTTGTTGCTCGCGGGTGACGTTCGGCCCCGTGACGAAGCCGTCCAGCGACACCGAGATTCCCGAAATGACCTCGCTCATGACATCTCCTTCTTAGTTGGTGGCTGATCGGGTGGATGGTGTTGGCGATCAGTTTGGCGAACAGGCGCCGGATCTCGTTGACAGTCAACGGAATCAGCGCGTGGTCGTCGCCGGTGTGCTTGTGGCGTTCCCGGACGGCGATCACGGTCAGGATGGCGTGCGCGAGCATGACCAGGGTGGTGTGCTGGGGCGCCGTGTCGACGGGCTGGTTCAAGCTCCTGCGGGCCGAAACACCGAGTTGCGGACGGTCTGGGGTCAGCGAGGAGCCAGGGGATCGGCTTCTACTGGTGACGGCGTATCTCTGGTGAGGAGGCGTTCGAGGAGGTGTACCTGGAACACGATGTCGTGGTGCTTCGGCATGACCTCCCCGCCCAGGAACTGGTGACGGCTGATGCGGAAGCTGTGGTCGGGGTCTACGGCGCCGGGCGGATACGAGGTCGAGTTCACCGCCGCAGACGGCGACACCGTCGCAGTGGTCACGCTCGCGGAAGGCGACATCCGGCCGAGAAGGCGCCGCGAGATCCTCCACATCCGCGAAGTTGCATCAACTCCTCCCTCCAACGACTCCTCAGCCAAGATCAACAAACGGCGGCTTGACACGGGGCTACTCATGACCTGGCCTCCGTCAGCAACCCGGTAGCCACCGCCGCGACCAGCGCGAAGGCGAGCGTCACCGCGACGGCCAGCCGGACACTGATGCCGTCCAGCGACGGCCAGAAGCTGAGTACGATCAGCGCCACCCCGGTCACCACGCAGTACGCCATCCACACCCGTTGCCCCAGTCCAGCGAAGCGGCGGGCGAATACAAAGCTGGCCACCATCGCTGCGTCCAGGGCCAACCCAGGTGCGACGTTGTGCACGGTTGCGTGCCAGCTGGACTCCGCCGGAATGCCCTGGGGAGCACCGGTCGGGAAGCCGAGCGACGGATCGGCCAGGAACACCCCGCCGAGGATCAGGCCAACGCCGAAGGCGCCGACCAGGATCGGTCCCCACGTTCCGGCCCGTCCGGGATGCAGCGCGCGGCGCATCCCCACCGCACCCGCCACCGCCAGCGCTCCGGCGAGGACGAAGTTGACGATCTGGATCCAGCCGAGCTCGCCGAGGCTCAACAGGCTGAGCGGATGGCGGCCGAGATCGAATCCGTCGCGGGTGAGTGCCTGGATCGCTGCCACCACCACGAACAGCGGGCCGGCGAGGACGCCGCAGGCCAACAGGGCCCGGGTCAGTGGGGTGCTCGACCGGGACGCTGCGGGTGCAGCCCCGGCACGGTGGATCACACTTTGCGTCATTGTCATCTCCTCCTCAGGATCCGAAGAACTCGACCAGTGCCGAGGCGATGACCTTCGGGGCCATCATGACGGCTCCGTGGTTCTGGCCGTCCAGCGTCCGACGCTGTGCGCCAGGCACGACGGTGGCCAAGACCTGCGCTGGGCGACGCAGTTTCGCCGGGCTCTTCCCACCGTCCATCACGAGCGTGGGAGCCGTCACGCAGACCCACTCCAGGCCGGCCAGCGGCTTGCCGTCGACGCTGTCCTCCATGACGGCGTAGTCGTAGGGGAGGGTGTGCGCCATCGCGGTCATGTTCGACCACATCTTCCGCATCATCACGTGCATGACCAGCAGGAACGGGGCCGGGACACCGACATCGTGGGTCATGAAGTACTTCACGGCGTCGTTCCGGCGGTCTGCCTCGATCAGTTCTCGCGCGCGTGCCGCGGAATCGGTCGGTGGCGTCGCGACATCCTCATTGTTCTGGAGCCGGAACGGCGGCTCGAAGAGCGCCACTTTCGTCACGTTCGCGCCGCTCGAAGCGGCTCGAAGGGCGAGGACCGCACCGGACGAGCTGCCGAACACATACGCCGATCCGCCGGCCACCTCGATCAAGGCTTCGAGGTCCTCGATCTCCCGCTCGACCCCGTAGGGCTCGGTGTTCCCACTTTCACCGCGGCCGCGCCGGTCGTAGTTGATGACAGTGAAGTGCTTGGCCAGCAGTGCGGCTAGCTTCGCGGTGTCCGATCGATCAGAGAGCGCGGCTGCCACCAGGATCAGCGGTCGCCCCTCGCCCTGCTGATCGAACGCGATGGTGGTCCCGTCTCGTGACGTGACCCGTCCCTCGGTCAGACCCTCTGGTCGCTCAGCGCGCTTCCGGTTGTCAGTCATGATCTCTCCCACCTCGGTTGAATGCTTGGTCGTGCATGAGACGCCGCCACGCCTGGAAAGGAATCGGACTCAGCGCGCGGCACCCGACGCTCGCCGCGAAACGGCGAGCAGCACGGCCGGCACCGGCCCACGGTTGTACAGTGAGCGCAGCTCCAGCCCGTCCAGGCACAGCACGGCACCGCGGCTGAAATACCAGCGGCCACCCCCGACGCCGCGCAGGCCGATCTCCCCCCGCTCCACCACGACGATCGCGTCCCGCCATTCGGCGTCATCGAAGGCCCGTTCGCGACCAGGCGCGACGACCACGACCAGGCAGCTGAACGGCGCTGGCAACCGTCGGCTCCGGAAAGAGGGGCGGTCCCCCGCGGCCTCCATCACAGCGTCGGCGGTAGGCCGAAGGCCGGGAACAGCTCCGGTCCGAACGTGGTGACCTCGGCAACCAGCCCATCCTCGATGCGTAGGACGTCGAGGTTGGAGGCCCGGTAGGTGGACTCGCCCCGCGGACGGAAGTAGTTCGCAGCTGCGGGCTGCCGGTTGGCGCTGGTGGGCAGCAGACGCCAGTCGCCCCACGACTCGGGGCCGGTCATGGCCTGCGCCCACATCTCGAGCATCGCCGCGCGGCCCGGGAACCAGACCGGTTGCGGCGGCATCGTCTGCCACGCATCCTCGCGAACCAAGGCGGCCAGCGCCGTCATGTCGGCGCGCTCGGATGCCTGCATGAACCGCTGCAGCACCGCCCGTTCCTGCGGGCTGTGGTCCACGGCCGCCGACCACTCCGCCCGCCGCTGCGGCAGGTGTTGCTTCATCGTCGGCCGGGCACGCTGCAGCGCGCTCTTCACCGCCGGCACGGTCAGCTCGAGCAACGCCGCGGTCTCCCGCCCCGACCAGCCCAGCACGTCCCGCAGGATCAGCACCGCCCGCTGCTGAGGTGGAAGGTGCTGGACGGCGGCCAGGAATGCCAGCTCGATGGTCTCCTTGGCCACCACGACGGCGTCCGGCTCCGCTTCGCTCGGCGCGATCGGCTCCAGCAGCCGGTCCGGGTAGGGCTGCAGCCACGCGATCTCGGTCGCCGGCGCCAGCACGGCGGCAGGGATGCCCGCAGGCACGGCCTGCCGGATCCGCGGTTGGCGAGGATTGCGCTGCAGGAAGTCCAGGCACGCGTTCGTAGCGATCCGGTACAGCCAGGCCCGGAATGTGGAGCGTCCCTGAAACGTCTCGCACTTGCGCCAGGCACGCAGGAACGTCTCCTGCACCAGATCCTCGGAGTCCTCGAACGACCCGAGCATCCGGTAGCAGTGCACCTGCAGCTCCCTGCGGTGCGGTTCAACCAGACCGGCGAACGCCGCCTCGTCGCCGGCCTGCGCGGCTGCGACGGCAGCGCTCTCGTCCGGCCGACCCGACCCGTCCTCGATTTCGCTCATGATTGCCCTCCGCACTCGCGTCCGCGGCGCACAGGCCGCAGCCGACCCTCGTTGAGACGACCGACGGGCGAGAAAGGAATCGCGCACCGAGCCAGCCTGCCGCGGTGTCGAGCCCTCTGTCGGTGGCCATTCTGATCACATGCGGGCTCGGTGCTGGTCAGGCCGCCACGGAGCAGGAACGCTTGGTGCTGCCGAAGGTGGCAGGTGCGGCTGATCGGTGATTTCGACGACTCGGACCGCGCGAAGCTCGAGAGTGTCGCGGAGAGGACGCCCCGTGACGCTGGCGATCAAGGAGGGCTGGCGATGACCTCGACCTACGAATGACGCGAAGATGGCTGCGGTGGATGACCGCATACCTCGCGAGGTCAGCGGCGGACGCGCGTGATGGTGGCGACCTCGTCGTGGGTGAGCGCCCAGGCCGGCCGGTCGAGCGGTGGCCTTGTCTCGCCGGTGCGTTCCGCGAGGCAGCCCGAGATCAAGG
>JBOGDU010000092.1:0-4106 GCA_050743145.1 Jiangellaceae bacterium
TTCCCCACGACGGTCGTCTCGAAGCCCTCGACCGGCCGCGACTGGTTCATGTCGAGGGCCAAGCCCTCGGGCTTGCCATCGATGATGTCGGTGAGGACGACGGACTCGAAGATGTCGTACTCGGCCAAGCGCTGAGCCGTCGTGGACCCGTAGAAACCCGCGCCGACGACGGTGACCTTGCCCTTGCGCCCCATTGCGCCCTCCGCCTGTTGTCGGTCCGGCGAGCCTAACCGGATCGGCCCGTCCGGCCGGCCACGGGGGGTGGGCCGGTTCAGGTGGGTGGAGGGACGATGAGGGCGGCCACGAGAGTTGCGCCACCCAGCGCCGCGAGAGTCAGGACGTCGACGAAACGCGACCGCACCCGCAACAG
The DNA here is from genome assembly GCA_050743145.1 of Jiangellaceae bacterium. Taxonomy (GTDB): domain Bacteria; phylum Actinomycetota; class Actinomycetes; order Jiangellales; family Jiangellaceae; genus DASRTE01. The sequence goes on from JBOGDU010000092.1 coordinate 371, forward strand.
CCCGGCCGACCCGTTCGGCAGCGCCGCCCGTAGCACCGCCGCGAGGCAGACGCCGAGCGCGAACAGGACGGTGCCCCGCTTGAAGTGGTCGTCCGCCACGACCCACAGGCCGCTTCCGACCACGGCGAGCACGAGGATCAGCGGCCATTCCCGCCAGATCCGCTTCCTCCGCCGGTGCGCTGGGCCCGGCGCGCTCACCGCTGGTCGACCGGCACCCAGTGCTGGTCGCGAGGTCCCGTGTACTCGCTGTCCGGCCGGATCAGCCGGTTGTCCTCGTGCTGCTCGATGACGTGTGCGGTCCACCCGCTCATCCTGGAGATCGCGAACACCGGCGTGAACAGGTCGGTCGGGATGTCGAGCGCGTGGTAGACGCTGGCCGCGAAGAAGTCGACGTTCGGGTACAGCCCCTTGGCGTCGAGGACCACCTGCTCCATGCGGCGCGACATCTCGTAGTAGCGCGAGTTGCCGGTAAGATCGGCCAGTTCCTCGCTCATCCTGCGCAGGTGTGTCGCCCGTGGGTCCTCGGTCTTGTAGACACGGTGACCGAAGCCCATGAGCTTGCGCCCCGCGTCGAGTTCGGCCCGCACGAACGCGTCGACGTTCTGGACGTCGCCCTCGATCGACGTGAGCGTCTTCATCACGGCCTCGTTGGCGCCACCGTGCAACGGACCGCGTAGCGCGCCCATCGCGCCGGTGATCGCCGAGTGCATGTCCGACAGCGTCGCGGCGATGACGCGCGCCGTGAACGTCGAGGCGTTCATCGTGTGGTCGGCGTGCAGGACGAGGCACTCGTCGAATATCTCGGCGACCCGCTCCGAGGGCGGCCCGCCGGTGATCTGGAGCAGGAAGTTGCCGGCGATACCGAGCTTGGGGTCGGGCTCCGGTGTCGTGGCACCGGTGCGCGCGGCTTGGTAGCGGGCGACCAGCACCGGCATCTGGGCAACCAGCCGGGTCGCCTTCCGGCGGTTGGCCTCGGGCGAAGACTCGCCGGCGTCGGGATCGTCGACCGCGAGGGCCGAGACCAGCGTCCGCAGCGCCTCCATCGGTGTGCCGCTGTCGACCACGTACTGGAGCAACGACTCGACCGTGCGCCCGACCGATCGGCCGTCGGTGAGCTCCGCGGTCAGGTCGTCCAGGTCACGCCGGGTCGGCAGGCTTCCCCGCTGCAGGAGGTGGACGCACTCCTCGAACGAGATGCGCCCGGCGATGTCATGGATGTCGTAGCCACGGTAGGACAGCCGCCCGACCTGGCCGTCGATGTCCGAGATAGACGTCGAGGCTGCGACGACGTCCGCGAGACCTCGCGGCGACTTCTCGGCCATGAACGGACCTCCTCGTCACGTCGCCGCCACCCTATCCAGCCGGGTCAGGCGGCGGACGTCTCGGCCGCCTCCACGACGTTGGTCAGCAGCATCGCCCGCGTCATCGGGCCCACGCCGCCGGGCATCGGTGCCAGGTACCCGGCGACCTCGCGCACTTCGGGGGCCACGTCGCCGGTGTAGCGGCCCGTGCCGTCGGCGCCGACGACCCGGGTGATACCCACATCGAGCACCGCGGTGCCCGGCTCGACCATGTCGGCCGTGACGAGCCCCGGCACGCCGGCGGCCGTGATCACGATGTCGGCTCGCCGGAGGTGCGCGGCGAGGTCCTTCGTCCCCGTATGGCAGACCGTGACCGTGGCGTTCTCCGACCGGCGGGTGAACAGCAGCGGCATCGTGCGTCCGGCCGTTACCCCGCGGCCCACCACCACCAGGTCGGCGCCCGCGATCGGCACGTCGTAACGGCGTAACAGCTCGAGGCAACCTCGCGGGGTGCACGGCACGGGGCCGGGCCGCATCTGGACCAGCCGGCCGAGGTTCACCGGATGCAGGCCGTCGGCGTCCTTGGCCGGGTCGATGCCTGCGACGACCCGGTCTTCGTCCAGCCCGTCGGGCAGGGGCAGCTGTACCAGATAGCCCGTGCAGGCGGGGTCGGCGTTGAGCCGATGGACCTCGGCCTCGACATCGGCCTGCGAAGCGGTCGCGGGCAACTCGACCTGGATCGACTCGATCCCGACCTCGGCGCAGTCGCGGTGTTTGCCGGCCACGTAGGCCCGGCTGCCGGGGTCGTCACCGACCAGGATGGTGCCAAGGCCCGGGACGACGCCGAGCCGCCGCAACTCCGCCACGCGGCCGGTGAGGTCGGCCTTGATCTCCGCCGCCGTCGCCCTGCCGTCCAGAATCGTCGCGCTCACGGGCGGCAATTCTTCCAGCACGCGCCGGCAGGACGCTGCGCGGTTCGTCCGGGCCTGTCACCGAGCGCTGAGCTCAGCCGCTCTTGCGGCGGAACATGCGCTGGGTCTTGGCGCTCTTCGTGTGCGCTGAGCCCCCTGCCTGGTCCGGGTGATGCGGGACTCCCTTCTCCTTGCCCTGCTTACGAGCCAGGGCCTCGCGGAACCGTTCCCGAACGTCGTCGGTCGGCCCGGCGTGGTCCTCCGCCGGCGGATCGTCCGGCTTCTCGGTCGAACTCATGGCAACCGACTCCTCTGCAGGCGACCGCGTACGCCCTCCAGCCTGCCACGGGTCCGCCGCACCTCCGGAGTCGGTCAATGGAAGAAGTGGCGGGTGCCGGTCAGGTACATCGGTACGCCGGAGTCGACGGCCGCTGCCACGACCTCGTCGTCACGAACCGATCCCCCAGGCTGGACCACGGCTCGCACGCCCGCGGACAGCAGCACCTGCAGGCCGTCGGCGAAGGGGAAGAACCCGTCCGAGGCGGCGACCGAGCCTGCGGCCCGATCGCCAGCGCGGGAGACCGCGAGGCGCGCCGCATCCACCCGGTTGACCTGGCCCATTCCGACCCCCACCGCCGCACCGTCGTGTGCCAGCAGAACCGCGTTGGACTTCACTGACCGGCAGGCGCGCCAGGCGAAGGCGAGGTCGGTCAGGGTCGCGGCATCGGCCGGGTCGCCCGCGGCGAGCGTCCATGCGCCGGGGTCGTCACCGGGAGCATCGAGCACGTCGGCCGCCTGCATCAGCAGTCCGCCGGAGATCGCCCGGGTCTCCGCGCCGCCCCGGCGCCGGTCGTCGACGCGCAGGATCCGGAGGTTCTTCTTGCGGGTGAGCACCTCGAGCGCCTCCGGTTCGAATCCCGGAGCGACGATCACCTCGGTGAACACCTCGGCGACCTGCTCGGCCATCGCCGCCGGCACGAGCCGGTTGGCCGCGATCACGCCGCCGTAGGCCGACACCGGGTCGGTCGCATGGGCCCTTGCGTACGCCTGCACGATGTCGTCGCCGATGCCGATGCCGCACGGGTTCGCGTGTTTGACGACGGCAACGGCGGGCTCGGTGAAGTCGTAGGCGGTCCGGTGGGCTGCGTCGGCGTCGACGTAGTTGTTGTACGACATCTGCTTGCCGTGCAGTAGCTCCGCCGTCGCCAGCCCGCCCGGGCCGAAGCCGGAGACGTACAGCGCGGCAGGCTGATGGGGGTTCTCGCCGTAGCGAAGCACCGAGGCGCGGTCCCAGGTACCGCCGATCCAGGCGGGAAACCCCGTGCCCTCGTCGGAGGGTGCCAGGACGTTGCCCATCCACGACGCCACGTGGACGTCGTAGGTGGCCGTGTGGACGAACACCTCGGCCGCGAGCGCTCGCCGCTGCGCCAGCGTGAAACCGCCGGCCCGGACCGACTCGAGGACGTCGCCGTACCGTCGCGGGTCGACGACCACTGCGACGCCCGGATGGTTCTTCGCCGCCGC
>JBOGDU010000093.1:0-4275 GCA_050743145.1 Jiangellaceae bacterium
TGGACTGGTGCGCCGAGACGAGCGTGCCGAGGGACGGGTGGACGGCACCGACCAGCATGAGTCCGTGGTTGTAGCCGACCTGGCCGAGTCCGAGGCCGCCGTACTCCCGAGGGATCTTCATTCCGAAGGTACCGATGCGCGCGAGAGCCTTGACGTACTCGTCCGGGACGATCGCCTCGCGTTCGATCACACTGCCGTCGAGTTCGGTCTCACACAGTGCGCGCAGCTCGTCCAGGAACGCATCGGTGCGGGCCCGCTCTCCCGGGCTCTGCCGCGGGTGCGGGTGCACGAGGTCGAGTCGGAAGCGCCCGAGATAGAGCTCCTTGGCGAACGACGGGCGGTCCCATTTGGTCTCGCGGGCGGCCTCGGCGACCCTTCGCGCCTCGCGCTCGTCGACCTGGGTCGTTTCGGTCATGAACCCACCCCTCCACGCAGCTCTCTGCCTAGGTTACCCGCGAGTAGGAAGCAGTCGACCCCTCGAGCCGATGCTTCGCGGACGAATGCGCCGAATATGCACGCCAAGGGGCCGCCATTCGTCGTTTTCGTCTGCGATGCTCTTCTCCGCATGGCGTCGGCAGCACCCGTCGGCCGGGAATCGCGCTGGTTGGACGGGCGTTGAAACGGGTAGCCTGGACGGGCCGAGCGAGCGCGCCAGCCCGTTCAGGCGTTGACAACTGAACATGGGGGTGAACGGTTTCGACTTCGTTCGTCGAACCAGGTGAAGCGGGCCGAGGATGTCGCGTGATCTCGCGAACCATCGCGGCAAACGTTACAAGTGCCAACGCTAATCGCACTGACTTCGCTCTCGCCGCCTGAGGCAGAGCACTGAAGTCTGTCGACCCGGGGATGCTTCCGACCCGGTGTTCGGCATCAGCTAGGAGGCTCACCTGCCGGTACGGTCGCGGGACCGGCAGGGACACCTACGCGACTGGGCTCGTCACGGTGAACTCGCCTGCATGATCACCGGAGCCGAGTAGAGGCAACGCAGGCTGCGCCCGGAGAAGCCCTGGCGAAACGACGAAGGACCCGGGTTCGATTCCCGGCACCTCCACCACTGGGTCTTCGCTGAATGAGCGAGGACTCGCAGAGCACGGCCCGGCCGGTTCTCGTCCGGCCAGCGGCTTCGCCGTATTCTGGCCGCCCGTCGAAGGCGCGCCGTGCTCGCTTTGTACGTTCGGGACCTCGCCGTCGATCGGACAGGGACAATGGCGGTGAGGTCTGCGAAGGGGCCGAGGATGAGAGGCGACCGGGTAGAGATCGTCATCGATGCCGGTGACGCGACGCGCAGCTACGACGTCGTCGCGACGCGGGCCGGTCGCCGGGTGGAGATCACCCAGGGCCGCGGTGTCGTAGAGGTGTCAGAGGTGACCCGCAGCGGCACGCCGGTCCGCACGGCTCGGTTCATGGCCGCCCGCGTCGTCGCACTTGTCGAGCATCCGGCCAGCACCGGTTTCGGCTCAGCTCCGTGAGTCTGCGGCACCGCCGGCGGCCCGATGCTGGATGAGAGTCGTCTCATTCGGGTCTCATCGTGATCGGGTTCGGGTGCGCCACAATCGAGCCATGGCCTCGACCGGGACACTGGCGTTCGCCGCGGCGGCAGCATCTGCCGCGGTGGCTTTCGCGGTGGTCAGCATCATCGGCTCGGCCGCTGCGCCGCCCGACCTCGGCGGCCCCGTCGTCGTCGAACCGGGACCGGAAGCGTCCACGTCGCAGACAACGCCTGGGACCGCAGTCCAGCCCCCCGAGCCGGAGTCACCGCAGCCTCGCGATGACGACGATGACGACGACGGCGGTGACGACTGACCCCCCGCGACGAACCGGTCCGGACCGGCCTCTCAGTACGCACGCGCGTGATCGCTGCCGTGCTGGTCGTCGCTGCGCTCGGCATGGCCCTCGCCGGCGCGACGTCGTACTTCCTGCAGCGCCAGCGCGTCGACGCCCGCATCGACGACGCGCTCGCTCAGGAGGTCAGCGAGTTCCGGGCGCTCGCGGCCAGTGGCGTCGACCCGCGCACGGGTGAGCCGTTCACCACGGTCGAGGGCCTGTTCTTCATCGCGCTGCAGCGCAACATCCCCGACCGGCACGAGGGTCTGCTGGCGATGATCGACGGCCAGGTGGAACTGGTTCCGCCGCAGGACGTCGAGCTCAGGCCCGAGCGCGACGCGGGCTTCGTGGACCTGCTGCGGGCCGCGCCGGCAGACGCGTCCGTCCGGATCGCCGACACGGACACCTCCCTGGGCGCGCTGCGATACGTCGCCATCCCCGTGCGGGTCGAAGGCGACCCGGCCGACGGTCTCTACGTCATCACCTATGCGCGCGATCTCGAGCAGGCCGCCGTAGTCGACGTGTTCCGGACGTACGCGGCGGTCTGCCTGGTGGCGCTGGCCGTGATCGGCGCCGTCGGCCTCGCGGTGGCGGGTCGCCTGCTGCAGCCGGTACGACTGCTCAACGAGACCGCGCAGCGGGTCAGTGAGACCGACCTGTCCCAGCGGATCCCGGCCAGCGGCCGGGACGACCTGTCCCAGCTGGCCCGAACGGTCAACGCCATGCTCGGCCGGCTGGAGGCCGCGTTCGCCATGCAGCGGCAGTTCCTCGACGACGCCGGTCACGAGCTGAGGACGCCGATCACCATCGTTCGTGGTCACCTGGAGCTGATGGACCCCACCGACAGCGCCGACGTCGCCGAGACCCGCGCGCTCGCCCTCGACGAGCTCGACCGCATGCAGCGGTTGGTCGACGACCTGGTGCTCCTGGCGAAGGCCAAGCGTCCAGACTTCATCCGAACGGAACCGGTCGAGGTGGACCGGTTGACCGACGACGTCATGGACAAGGCGCGCCCGCTCGTCGACCGCGACTGGGGGGTCGACGCCCGTGTGCACGCGACGCTCGAGCTCGACGGCCAGCGCATCACCCAGGCGCTCCTGCAACTGATCGCCAACGCCGTCCGCTTCACGACGCCTGGGCAGACCATCGCCATCGGCAGCCGGATCAGCGACGGAGTCCTCCACCTGTGGGTGCGCGACACCGGACCGGGCGTCGCACCGGAGGATGCGGAGAGGATCTTCGAACGGTTCGGCCGGGCTGCCACGGGCCGCGGCGGCGAAGGGTCCGGGCTCGGGCTGGCCATCGTGCGCGCGATCGCCGAGGCCCACAACGGGCGGGTCGTCCTGCACAGCACTGTTGGACAGGGCGCCACCTTTGTCATCGAGATCCCGGTGGCCGGCCGGACCCTGGACGACAGCACGGTCCCGCTTCCGACGGTTGGCCTGCGATGAGCCGGATCCTCATCGCGGAGGACGAGGCGCGGATCGCGTCGTTCGTCCAGAAGGGCCTGCGGTCCGCCGGGTTCACCCCGACGGTGGTCGGCGACGGGCGGGCCGCGTTCGACTACGCGATGACCGGCGACTTCGACCTGCTCGTCCTCGACATCGGCCTGCCGGTGCTGGACGGCTTCGCCGTACTGCGGAAACTCCGGCAGGCCCGCAACGAGATCCCTGTCGTCATCCTCACGGCGCGGGACTCGATCACCGACACCGTGGCCGGCCTCGAGGGCGGCGCGGACGACTATGTGGCAAAGCCCTTCCGGTTCGAGGAGCTGGTGGCTCGAATCCGGCTGCGCCTGCGAGAGGACCGAGCACCCGAGGCCACGGTTCTGCGCCACGGCGGCCTGTCCCTCGACCTGAGGAGCCGGCGCGCCGAGGTCGACGGGCGGGTGGTCATCCTGACGGCACGCGAGTTCGCGCTGGCCGAGACCTTCCTCCGCAATCCCGACCAAGTGCTCAGCCGCGAGCAACTGCTCAGCCGGGTGTGGGGTTACGACTTCGACCCCGGGTCCAACGTCGTGGACGTCTACGTCCGCTACCTGCGCCGCAAGTTGGGCGCACACCGCTTCGTCACGGTTCGTGGCGTGGGTTACCGTCTCGCCGCCGACTCTGTGGCCGAGACCTGATCGCCCCGGCGGTCCAGCCTTACCTGGCGATCAGAGGCCCGGCCGCGTACCGGTCAGACAGAGATACGCAGGCGCCACAATGTGACACCTGCGTATCCCGGATCGAAGGGATGCCCCTCCGTCCCGCAGCCGGAGCTCAGCCGGCGGACCCGGCGCTGTCCGCGGATCCGGCACTCGCCGCGCTGGCCGCGCTTGCAGCCGAGGCCGCGGACGCAGGCGAGGCCGGCGCCGGCGGGGGCACCTCGGTCGGACTGGACGCCGACTGGGCCGGTGCCGGTGAGTCGGCGCTGGCGACCGATTCGGCACTCGCACCGGGTGCGCTGGCG
>JBOGDU010000094.1:0-8113 GCA_050743145.1 Jiangellaceae bacterium
CGTCTGGATCGGACCGCAAAGCTACTTCGACGCGCGCCATCTCGTCATCGAAGAGTACGTCGGCTGGGGCCCCGGCGCGCGCGTGCTGGGATCCACGCACACCGGGGTGCCGGTGGATGTGCCCATCGTGCAGACCGATCTCGAAATCAAGCCGGTGCGCGTCGAAGCCTGGGCCGACATCGGCACGGGCGCCATCGTGCTGCCGGGGGTCACCATCGGACGCGGCAGCATCGTCGGCGCCGCCCAGTCCGGGCGCAGGTCTAGCCTGCGGCTGTTGTCGGTGATCCACGACGAGAACCTCATCCTCACCGCACGTGAGGCCGCCAGTGTCTACGTGGCCGACGACCCCGAACTACGACGTTGGCTGCCGCTCGCCGACGCCGTCGCCGAACTGTCCGGCGACGAGCGAGCCGACTACCTGGAGAAGGCTTGACCCGGATCATCGCCGGTGCTGCCAGGGGCCGGCGGCTGCTCACACCGGCCGGGTCGCGGACGCGGCCGACCTCCGACCGGGTCCGGGAGGCGATGTTCTCCGCACTCGAGTCGGAGCTGGGCGCTTTCGCCGGGCTGCGCGTGCTCGACCTCTACGCCGGCACCGGCGCCCTGGGCCTCGAGGCTCTCTCGCGGGGAGCGGCACATGTGCTGCTCGTCGAGGCGGACGCACGCGCCGCGCGGACCATCAGGTCCAACGTCTCCACCGTCGGGCTGCCCGGCGCAGAGGTCGTGCAGTCGTCGGTGGTACGCGCGCTTACGGCGGTCCCGCCTGCTCCGTATGACCTGGTTCTCGCCGATCCGCCCTACGTGACCCGCGGCGAGGAGATCGAGCTCGTGCTCGCCCAGCTCACCGGGGGATGGCTCGCACCGCAGGCGATCGTGGTCGTCGAACGGTCCACCCGCGACGCCCCCCTGGGATGGCCTGCCGGCATGGTGGGGCAGCGGACACGGCGGTACGGCGAGACGATGCTCTGGTACGGTCGGCCGGCCGGGTGATCGACAGCGCTTGGAGGTCCAGTGCGCCGTTGCGCCTGCCCCGGGTCGTTCGACCCGGTGACCAATGGTCACGTCGATGTCGTCGAGCGTGCGGCCGGCCTGTTCGACGAGGTCGTCGTGGCAGTGCTGGTGAACGTGTCCAAGAAGGGCCTGTTCAGCGTCGACGACCGGATCGACATGCTCCGCGAGGTCACGGGGCATCTACCCAATGTCGTGGTCGAGAGCTTCCACGGCCTGCTGGTCGACTTCTGTCGGAACCGGGACATCCCCGCCGTGGTCAAGGGCCTGCGGGCGGTGACCGACTTCGACTACGAACTACAAATGGCGCAGATGAACCACCGCCTGACGCAGTTGGAGACGCTGTTCGTCGCCACGAACCCCGACTACTCCTACCTGTCGTCGAGCCTGATCCGGGAGGTGGCGTCGTACGGGGGCGACGTCTCCGGACTGGTTCCCGACACTGTGCTGGCCCGTCTCACCGAGCGGCTGAGCGGGGGCGGCTGAGCCCCGGTGCGGTGGGACTGGGGTGTCCCACCGCCTGGAGGGAGGAGCGTCCATGGACGTCCACGACAAGATCGACGAGATCGTCGCGTACCTGGAGTCCGCCCGTGCGATGCCGATGTCGTCGTCGGCTGTGGTGAACCGGACCGAACTGCTGGCCAAGTTGGACGCCGTCCGGACGATGCTTCCGGGCAGCCTGCGCGCGGCCGAGATGGTGCTCGACCAGGGCGAGGACCTGTTGGCCGAGGCCAAGGCGCACGCCGATCGTGTCATCGACGCCGCTCGGCAGGAGCAGGACCGGTTGGTCTCCGAGCACGGCGTCCTGATGGCGGCGGAGGCCAAGGCCGAGGAGATCCTCGCGGCGGCTGTTGCGAAGGCGGACGACATGCGCGGCGAGGTGGACGACTATGTCGACGCCAAGCTGGCGCACCTCGAACTGGCCGTAGACAAGATCCTCGACACGGTGCGTCAGGGTCGAGAGCGGCTACGAGGCTCGAACGCGTACGCCGCGCTGGCCGCCGACGACGCCCAGCCCGGGTCGCCGCTCGACGACTCGTGACCGGCCCGAGCCGGCTCGGCGGCGGCACCCGCGCGGGTTTGGGCCGGGGCGGCCCGCTCTAGTACCCTGGGCAGTCGGCCTCACGCCGAGGCCGCGTGTTGGCCTGCGTGCACACGGAAGAGTTGGTCCTGCTGAGCACCCTCGACCCACGAGCGCCGCTCGTGCTCGACACCCACGAGCTCGGGCGCCGACCGGGGGCGATGCGGCGGGTTCGGCTCACCGTGCCGGCACCGGCAGACCTCGGACTCGGTGGCGTGGTCGGAGTGCCCGAAGGGGCCGACCTCGAGCTGGACCTCCGGCTGGAGTCGGTCATGGAGGGTGTGCTCGTGTCGGGAACGGCGCGGGCCACGCTTGCCGGCGAGTGCGCACGGTGCCTGGATCCGGTCGACAGCGAGATCGACGTCGACATCCAGGAGCTGTACGCCTACCCGGACCGTGCCGTGGGCAACGGCGCGGAGTCCGGTGCCGGCGAGGGCGAGATGGTGGAGGACGACCTGGTCGACCTCGAAACCGCCATCCGCGACGCGGTGGTGCTCGCGCTTCCACAGGCACCGCTGTGCCGGGACGACTGCCCGGGGCTGTGCCCTCAGTGCGGGGCGCGTCTGGCGGACGACCCGGGGCACTCGCACGAGACCGGCGATCCACGGTGGGCGGCTCTGGCCGGCCTGCTCGCCGAGAACCACGAAACACGAGATACCGGCTCGGACAGGGCCGGCCCGATTGAGGAGAAGTAGCCGTGGCCGTCCCGAAGCGGAAGATGTCCCGGAGCAACACCCGTCACCGCCGTTCGCAGTGGAAGGCCAAGCTGCCGCAGATCCAGAAGCGCACGGAGAACGGCAAGACGACCTGGGTCGTCTCCCACCGTGCCCACGTGGTGGAGGACTCGCAGGGCATGCCGCTGTTCCGGCAGTACAACGGTCGCCAGGTCGGCGACGCCTGACGGCTGCGGGACTGCCCGGACATGACGGCCGGATCCTCGGCGCCGCCTCCGCTGGCGCAGCTGCAGGCCCGGCTCGGGCTCGCCGTAGATCCCCACCTGCTCGAACGCGCCCTCACTCACCGCTCGTACGCCTACGAGCACGGTGGGCTGCCGACCAACGAGCGGTTGGAGTTCCTCGGTGACTCCGTGCTCGGCCTGGTCGTCACCGATGCGCTGTTCCGTCGCCACCCCGAGCTGTCCGAGGGGGAGCTGGCCAAACTGCGCGCTGCCGTGGTCAACATGCGGGCGCTGGCCCAGGTCGGCAGGCAGCTCGAGCTGGGCCCATACGTGCGGCTCGGCCGGGGCGAGGAGGCAACCGGCGGCCGCGACAAGTCCTCGATCCTCGCCGACACCATCGAGGCCCTGATCGGTGCTGCCTATCTGGACAGCGGTCTCGAGGCGGCATCGGCCCTCGTCCACCGCCTGGTCGACGACCTCATCGTGACCTCGGCCACGCTCGGCGCCGGACTGGACTGGAAGACCTCTCTACAGGAGCTCACGTCACAGGCGATGCTGGGCGTGCCCGAGTACCAGGTGAGCGAGTCCGGCCCCGACCACGCGAAGACCTTCACCGCCGCGGCCGTCGTGCGCGGCGCGGTCTACGGCACCGGCAAGGGGCGGAGCAAGAAGGAGGCCGAGGCCCAGGCGGCCGAAGCCGCGTGGAGCGTGCTGCGGACCCGGGTCGTGCCGGGGCCCCGCTCCGCCGACGTGTGACTGCCCGGCATGCCTGAGCTCCCGGAGGTGGAGGTCGTCCGCCGTGGGCTGAACCGGTTCGTCGCCGGCCGGACGGTCCGCACCGTCGAGGTCTTCCACCCGAGGGCAGTGCGCTGGCATCTGCCCGGCGCCTCCGACTTCTCGGCCTCGTTGGTCGGAGCGCAGCTTCGTGCCGCACACCGCCGAGGGAAGTATCTGTGGGTCCCCTACGGCTGGGGCGAGGCGCTGGTCGCTCACCTCGGGATGAGCGGGCAACTGCTCGTCCGTCCCGTCGAGGCGCCGGACGAGGCGCATCTGCGGGTTCGCTTCCGCTTCGCGGACGACGGTCCGCAGCTGCGGTTCGTCGACCAGCGGACGTTCGGCGGACTGTCGGTGTCACGCACGCTGATCGGCGGAGTGCCCGCCGAGATCGTCCACATCGCGTTCGATCCGCTCGATCCGGCCTTCGATGACGACGCCTTCCGGCGATCACTGCGCCGCCGCCGCACCGGCATCAAGCGCGCCCTGCTCGACCAGTCGCTGATCTCCGGGGTGGGCAACATCTACGCCGACGAGGCTCTCTGGCACGCCAGGCTCCACTATGCGCGGCCGACCGAGACGCTCACCGGACCCGAGGTCACCCGGCTGCTCGCCGCGTTACGGGCGGTGATGACGGCGGCCTTGGCAGACGGGGGAACGTCGTTCGACTCGCTCTACGTCGACGTCAACGGCTCCAGCGGGTACTTCGACCGGTCACTACAGGTCTACGGCCGCGTGGGGCAGCCGTGCCGCCGGTGCGGTACGCCGATCCGGCGTGACCCGTTCATGAACCGTTCCTCGTACACCTGTCCGCGCTGCCAGCCGCGCCCACGACGCGCCCGCTGGTAGCGAAGCTGTCAGGACCCGCGCCTGCCGGCGGGTCGTTCGGCCCGTCCCGGGCAGATGTGCTGTATCGATCGTGCATGGCACGCTGGACCGTCGTGCATGGCACGCCGGAGTGATGTTGTGGCGAGCATTATGTCCGGTTTGCGGAGCGGCTCGGTGTGCCATGCCGGTCGGTGCCATGCCGGCCGACAGGGCGATCGAGGCCGACCGTAGGGGATCTGGTGCCGGAGGACGCACGCGCCATGGGATCGGTGCGGATGACGGCCCGGGTCGACGGGCGCGTGCAGGGCGTCGGATTCCGCTGGTTTGTCCGTCGCGTCGCCGTGGAGCTCGGCCTGGCGGGCCACGCCACGAACCGTCCCGACGGTACGGTCGAGGTGGTCGCCGAGGGACCTCGCGACCGCTGCGAGCAGCTGGTCGACACGCTGCGCGGCCCGGCGACACCCGGCCAGGTCGGCTACGTGGCCATCGGATGGACGCAGTCGACCGGTTTGCGCGGTTTCGCCGTCGAATGAGCGGTGACTCGGCGATCGCGACGTGGTGATCGTGACGCGGCTGCGGCCTATTGACCGGCCCACCAGACGGTGACACCCTGGGAGTAGCGGCTCGACGCCCCGGATTGACCGTGAGGCGGTCCGCCCTGTCGAACTCTCGCATGCACCGTGGAGGAAATCTGTAATGGCAAAGGCGCTCCTCGGCTACGTCGGCGGTCCAGATCCCCGGCTCGTCACCGAGGTGAGGCGGCTGCAACGGCGTGTGCTCGACCTCGAGGCAGAGGTGCTCCGGCTTCGTGCCGCGAACGACTCTCTGGCAGAGATCATCGACGGCCTGCCCGTCGGACTCGACGAGGTCAGCGTTCCGGAGCCCGTACTGGCCTGACGGCCGCGGCCAGGATCGTCGACGGCCGCGACACGCGCTGACCAGGCGCGTCGTGGCTCGGCGGGTGCTGCGCGCACGGCGGGTACGCTGCGGGTAGTTTCCCCGCTCGTCCTGCCCCGGCCCACGGAAGAGTTCCGCGCGTGCACCTGAAGAGCTTGACGCTACGGGGGTTCAAGTCCTTCGCCTCGTCGACGACGCTTCACTTCGAGCCCGGCATCACCTGTGTCGTCGGCCCCAACGGGTCGGGCAAGTCCAACGTCGTCGACGCGCTGGCCTGGGTCATGGGCGAGCAGGGCGCCAAGAGCCTGCGTGGCGGCCGGATGGAAGACGTCATCTTCGCCGGCACGGCCGGCCGCCCGGCGCTCGGCCGTGCCGAGGTGCTGCTCACCATCGACAACGCCGACGGCGTGCTGCCCATCGAGTTCGCCGAGGTGACGCTCTCGCGCACGATGTTCCGCAACGGCGGATCCGAGTACGCGATCAACGGACAGGTGTGCCGGCTGCTCGACGTGCAGGAACTGCTCTCCGACTCCGGCATCGGCCGCGAGATGCACGTCGTCGTCGGACAGGGCCAGCTCGACTCGATCCTCGTCGCGAGCCCCGAGGAACGGCGGGGCTTCGTCGAGGAGGCTGCCGGCGTGCTCAAGCACCGCAAGCGCAAGGAGAAGGCCTTGCGCAAACTCGACGCGATGCAGACCAACCTGACCCGCGTCCAGGACCTCACCACCGAGCTCCGCCGCCAACTGGGTCCGCTGGGCAAGCAGGCGGAGATCGCCCGTCGGGCCGGTGCCATCCAGGCCGACCTGCGTGATGCCCGCCTCCGCCTGCTCGCCGACGATCTCGTCCAGGCTCGTGCGGCGCTCGAGCGGGAGGTCGCCGACGAGACCGCGCTGCGCGAGCGGCAGGCTGGTGTCGCCGGCGCGCTCGAGGACGCCCGGACGGCGCAGGCACGGCTCGAGGACGATGCCCGCCAGGCCGCACCGAGGCTGGCTCACGCCCAGGAGACCTGGTACCGGCTTGCCGGCCTGCGCGAGCGGGTACGCGGCACCGCCTCCCTGGCTACAGAACGCGTCCGCCACCTCGCCGTCGCTCCGGATGACGCATCAGCAGGCGCCGACCCGGACGAGATCGCAGCGGAAGCCGCCGCGGTACGGGCGCAGGAGGCCGAGCTGGCCGAGCAGACGGGGGCCGCCCGCAGAGCACTGGACACGGCCGTCGCCGGTCGCCGACAGGCCGAGCAGGCATGGGAGGCCGAGCAGCGCCGGCTTGCCGGGTTGGTCCGGGCGGCGGCCGACCGGCGTGAAGGCGTGGCCCGCCTGGCCGGTCAGGTCGAGGGTCTGCGCCGCAGGGCGGTGGCAGCCGAGGCCGAGCTGGCCCGGTTGACCTCGGCGCGCGAGCAGGCTCTGCGCCGTGCCGCCGAAGCCGAACGCGAGTTCACCGCGCTCGAGTCCACCATCGCCGGACTGTCCGTCGGTGAACAAGGCCTCGACGCCGAACACGAGCGGCTCCAGCGTGAGCTCGACGAATCCGAGGCCGCCGTGGCCGACCTGCGCGAGCAGGAGCGCGCCGCCGAACGTGAGCGGGCCGCCCTGGCGGCCCGGCGTGAGGCGCTGGAGATGGGCCTCGCCCGCCGCGACGGCTCGGCGGCGCTTCTCGCGGCCTCGGATCGGGTCAGCGGTGTGCTGGGCTCGGTGGCCGCGCTGCTCGCCATCGAGCCCGGGTGGGAGGCCGCAGTGGCCAGCGCGCTGGACGCCAGTGCCGGCGCCGTGGCGGTCGGGTCGGTCGACGACGCCGTGGCCGCGTTACGGCTGCTCCGTGACGACGATCTCGGCCGGGCGGCCATGCTCGTGGGCGGGGGACCATACGACGATCCGGGCGAATGGCCGCCCCTGCCTGCCGGCCTGCGGTACGTGGTCGATCTGATCACCGCACCTGCCGAGCTCCGGCCGGCGCTGACCGGGGTGCTGCGCGGCATCGTCGTCGTCGACGACCTGCCCGCTGCCCGTGCCCTCGTCGCCGAGCTGCCCGGGCTGGTGGCCGTCACGCCGGACGGCGACCTGCTGGGCCGCGACGTGGCTCGCGGAGGTGCTGCCGGAGCACCGAGCCTGCTGGAGATCCAGGTTGCCGTGGACGAGGCCGCGGATCGGCTGGCCGAGGCAACTGCGCGTGCCGACGAGCTCGGCCGCCGATCGACCGACGCCGGCCGGCGACGCGACGAGGCAGCGGCGCGGGTGGGGGCCGCCCTGGCCAGGTTGCACGAGTCCGATGCCGAGCTGTCGGCCGTCGCAGAGCAACTCGGCGAGCTCGGCCACACCGGACGGGCGGCCGTCGCCGAGGCCGAACGGTTGGCGGAGGCGGTGGCCGACGCCGCGGCCGCCCGCGATCGCGACCTCACGGGGTTGACCGAGCTCGAGGAGCGGCTGGCGGCTGCCGAACAGGCCGACGACACCGAGGCCGAGCCGTCCACCGAGCACCGCGACCGGCTGGGGGAAGCCACGCGCGAGGCCCGCCAGGTCGAGACGGAGGCGAGGCTGGCGCTACGAACCGGGGAGGAGAGGGTCCGGGCACTCGCCGGCAAGGCCGAGGCCCTCGAGCGGGCGGCGGGCAGCGAGCGCGAGGCGCGTGCG
>JBOGDU010000095.1:0-3039 GCA_050743145.1 Jiangellaceae bacterium
GGAGTGCCAGGGCGTCTCGTCTCTTGTTGGTGAGCACTACGAACGGAGACGTCATGAAGATCTTCATCGCCGGAGCGTCCGGTGCGATCGGTCGCCAACTCGTTCCGCAGCTCGTGGCGCTCGGCCACGAGGTCGTCGGCACGACCCGTTCGGCGGCCAAGACCGACGCGCTGCGCGCGCTCGGCGCCGAACCGGTCGTCGTCGACGCGCTCGACCCGGACTCGGTGGCCGACGTCGTGGCCAAGGCCGAGCCTGAGGTGATCGTCCATCAACTCACCGCGCTGAACGGACCGCTGAAGATGCGGAACCTGAAGCGGATGGCGGCCGCCACCAACCGGCTGCGCACCGAAGGCACCGATCACCTACTGGCCGCCGGCCGCGCCGTCGGCGTCGGCAGGTTCGTGGCGCAGAGCAACTACGCCTTGTTGGAACGTACCGGCGGGCCGGTCGTCGACGAGAGCGGACGGATCGATCCGAGCCCGCCCAAGGACCTCGCGGAGGGGGTGGCCGCGTTGCGCCACGTGGAGGACGCGGTGACCAGCATCACCTGGGGTGACGGCATCGTGCTTCGCTACGGTGGCTTCTATGGCCCGGGGACCGGCATCGAGGCCGCGCCGGACGCGGTCATGGCCGAGCTGATCCGCAAGCGAAGGGTCCCGATCGTCGGTGGCGGCGGTGGGGTGTGGTCGATGGTGCACATCACCGATGCCGCGTCGGCGACGGTCGCGGCGATCGAACGCGGCAAGCCCGGGATCTACAATGTCGCCGATGACGAGCCGGCGCCGGTGCGCGAAGTGCTGGTGGTCCTGGCCGACGCGCTCGGCGCCAAACCGCCTCGCCGGGTGCCGGCCTGGCCCGTCCGGTTGCTGGCCGGTAAGGGCGCGGTGGAAATCATGACGCGGGCCCGCGGGATCTCCAGCGAAAAGATCAAACGCGAACTGGGCTGGACGCCCCTGTACCCGAGCTGGCACACGGGTTTCGCTGAAGGATTGAGCTGACTCCGCATGTCCACCTCGGACCTGTACGAGGCGCTTCGGCCGCGGGCCTTCGCCATCGGCTATCAGATGCTCGGCAGCGTCAGCGAGGCCGAGGACGTGGTGCAGGAAGCGTTCCTGCGGATGCACCAGACCCAGCAACGGGACGAGCAGATCGCCTCGCCGCGGGCGTACATCGCCACGCTGGTCACCCGACTGGCCATCGATCAGCTTCGCTCGGCACGGGCGCGGCGGGAGCGGTACGTCGGTGAGTGGCTGCCGGAGCCGCTGGTCACCGATCCGTCTCCGGCCGAGCACGCCGAGACCGCCGACTCGCTGTCGTTGGCCTTCCTGGTGTTGCTGGAGAGCTTGTCGCCACAGCAGCGGGCTGCGTTCCTGCTGCGCGAGGTGTTCGAGTATCCATACCCGGAGATCGCCGAGATCATCGGCACCGATGTGGACAGCACACGGCACCTGGTCGCGCGGGCGCGCAACCACGTCCAGGAGCGCCGACCGCGCTATTACGCCTCTCCGCGGCAGCGAGAAGAGCTGGCTCAGCGCTTCTTCGCCGCCGCCGAGCAGGGCGACCTGCCGGCGCTGGAGGCGCTGCTGGCGCAGGATGTGGCGCTGCACGCCGACGGCGGCGGCAAGGTGCCGGCGCTGGCGCGGCCGGTCAACGGCCGGGAGCGCGTGGCGCGGACCTTGTCCGCCGGGATGTCCGCGCTGGCGCGCTTTGGCTTGCGCATCCAGGTCACTGAGGTCAACGGCCAGCCCGGTGCCATGGCGATCGACGCGCAGGACCGGCTGGTCGCGGTCATGGGGCTCGACATCGCCGACGGTCAGATCCAGACGATCCACTCCATCGCCAATCCCGACAAGCTGCAGCACCTCGACCGGGTCGGCGACCTCGGCGCCCTGCTGCGCGCGAGCCGCCGATCCGGCGACGACGGCTGAACCACTGGTACGGCGGCGCCCGTTCGCGTCATTGCCGGGCCTGCATCGCGCTGTGACTCCACACGAACCCCTGAAACGAATCCCGAAACTCTTTCGATCGATCCACGCGACCGGATGCCTAGGTCAACCGCTTGGTGATGCCCGCGGTCTTGACGAACCCATGACGGCCCTTCTAGGTTGCAGAAATCCTTTTCGGAGATTTTCGGCATAGGGCGAGCCCGATCGCCGGCGGACCCGGACATGCGGATGTGCCTCGCGGCAAGGTGATCATGTGCCTGGCAACGCTCACGGCCCGCAACGACGTGAGGAGAGCAGCGTGACACCCAGATGGGAGATGCAGCACAGGCTGTCCGACACCACTTGGTCTCGTGATTGTGAACGCTACCAAGAGACGGGAGGCATCACGTGAGACCACATCCCAGATCCGTCCGACGCGGGTTTGCCGCCTTGCTGGCGACCGGCCTGATGCTGCCGGTGACGGCCGGCCAGGCGTCGTCGACGAACCACCTGGACATACCGCCCGAGGTCGACCCCGGCACGCCTACGTACAGCGGCCTCGACGACCCCGTTCCCGACGAGCCCGTGGCATTCGACCCCACGACCAGCGTGCTGCGGGCCATCCACGACGCCGACGTCGCAGCCGGCGGCGATTCGTACTGGATCGACCGCATCCTGGAGCGCCCCGCCGGCGGCAGCGGCGGCGACGAGCTGTACACCAGGGGCCGTGCCCTCTTCATGTACACCCATGACGAGGACGATCTCGGCTTCGGCGGCGGGTGGGCGTATCGCGAGCGTCCGACCGGCTCGAGCCAGAACATGTACGCGATCAGCGTCTCCGACGCGTCCTTCTCCGAGTCGGAGGGTGACCGCGCGCAGTATCCGAGCCACTGGACCAGCGTGCACAACGCCGCCGGGCTCACCGCGGAGCAGACGAAGTTCATCACCCACAACAACGTCGCCGTGACGCTGCTGACGCTGACCAACACCGGTAGCTCGACGACCGGCCGGACCGTCACGGCGAGCTCGCCCCCGACCAGCGAGACGACTGCCGACGGGACCGAGCGGACCGGTACCGTCACGACCCGGTATGACGTCACGACGGTGACGCCGC
>JBOGDU010000096.1:0-6738 GCA_050743145.1 Jiangellaceae bacterium
CGTCGATACGCTCGCGGGGTCCGTCCATCCGTCGATCCCGGGCTCGGAGGCTAGGAGCTATGGCTGTACCGCCGCGTTCGCGTCGCTCGTGCCTGGCCGTACCCGGGTCGAACCCGAAGATGCTGGACAAGGCTCAGGGACTGCCGGCCGACCAGGTGTTCCTCGACCTCGAGGACGCCGTGGCGCCGCTGGCCAAGGTCGAGGCGCGCAAGAACGTGGTCGGGGCCCTCACCGTCGGCGACTGGGGTGCGAAGACCCGCGTGGTGCGCGTCAACGACTGGACGACGTCGTGGACGTACGGCGACGTGATCTCGGTCGTCGAAGGAGCGGGGGGCGACCTCGACTGCCTCATGCTCCCGAAGGTCCAGACCGCAGAGCACGTCGTCGCCCTCGACCTGCTGCTCACGCAGGTCGAGCGATCCGTGGGTCTCGAGGTCGGACGGATCGGCATCGAGGCGCAGATCGAGAACGCCCTCGGCCTGGTGAACGTCGACGCGATCGCCGCTGCGTCTCCCCGGGTCGAGACCATCATCTTCGGACCGGCCGATTTCATGGCGTCTCTCAACATGCGCTCGCTGGTCGTGGGCGAGCAACCGGTGGGATACGACGTCGGCGACGCGTACCACTACATCCTCATGCGAATCTTGATGGCCGCCCGGGCCAACGACAAGCAGGCCATCGACGGTCCCTATCTTCAGATCCGTGACCTCGACGGCTTCCGGCGCGTGGCCGGCCGGTCGGCGGCTCTCGGCTTCGACGGCAAGTGGGTCCTGCACCCGGGCCAGATCGACGCCGCCAACGAGGTGTACAGCCCGGCACAGGACGACTACGACCACGCGGAGCTGATCCTCGACGCCTACCAGTGGTACACGTCCGACGAAGGCGGCCGACGGGGTGCGGTCATGCTCGGCGACGAGATGATCGACGAAGCGTCACGCAAGATGGCCGTCGTGGTGGCGGCCAAGGGCCGCGCCGCCGGCATGACCCGCACCTCTGCCTTCGAGCCACCCGCAGACTGATCCGCACCAGGTCGCTCGATATGGTCTGCCGCTCGTGGAGGTGGTAGGGGGCGTCGCCGTCGGGCTCAGCGCGTGGCTGGGAAGCTACGAGCTCTCCGGTACGGAACTGCTTCCCTTCGCCGGCCCGGCGGTCGTCGCGATCAATCACACCTCGATCGCCGACACGCCGCCGGTGATCGCGTCGCTGTACCGGGCCGGCCTGCGCCCGAGCCGGCGTTGCGGAAAGCGCGGCTGTGGCCGTACTCACGGGCACATCAGATTTCTGGCGACCGAGATCCTGTTCCGGCATCCCATCCTCGGCCCGCTGGTCAGGCATGCGGACTTCGTGCCCGTCGGCCAGGGGCGCTCGGCCACGGCGGCGCTGCAGGCGGGCATCGACGCGTTGCGCCGTGGGGAGATCATCGGGATCTACCCGGAAGGTGACGTCGCCGTCGACCTCAGGTCCGACGGTTCACCGAGGAGGTTCCGCGTCGGCATCGGACGGTTGGCCCAGGAAACGGGTGCGGCGATCGTCCCCGTCGCCCATCATGACGCCCGCCTCTACGGCACCGGCACGGTCAGCGAGAGCCTGCGCACGGCGGCGACGTCGGTCTTCCGGCGGCCGCGGATACGCATCCGGGTCGGCCCGCCGATCCAGCCAGCGGAGTATGCCGGGCGCACTCTGCACGAGACGGTCACCCTGGTGCACGAGCGCGTCACCGCTGTGTGGCGCACCCTCGCCGGCTGACCGTCCGGGACTTCGATGGCCCATGGTGGGACCGGAACATGGCGTCGATCACCTACAGTTCTGCCAGGAACCACGGAGAGGAGGCGTGCCGATGCACACGCTGGTGCTCAACGCCTCCTACGAGCCGCTCGCCGTGGTCTCCGTGCGGCGCGCGGTCGTGCTCGTGCTCACCGAGAAGGCCGTCATGGAGCACGCCGACGACGAGCGGGTCATCCGCTCGGCCACCCGGCAACTGCCCACCCCGTTGGTGGTGCGGCTGTTGAAGTTCGTCCGGGTGCCCTACCGGCGCAAACTGCCATGGTCACGCCGGGGGGTCCTCGACCGCGACCGCCATCGCTGCGCCTACTGCGAGCGGAGGGCCAGCACGGTGGACCATCTGCTGCCGGTGTCGAGGGGCGGCGCCGCCCGCAGCTGGCTCAACACCGTCAGTGCGTGCATCAGGTGCAACCAGGCGAAGGCCAATCGCACGCCCGCCGAAGCAGGGATGCTCCTGCTGGTGAAACCGCACGAGCCCAAGGCCCAGACGGCATTGGTGCTCGCCATCGGCGTCACCGCCGCCGAACGCCTGCCCGCCTGGCTGGTGGCGGCGACTGCCTGACCGCGGGGCTGGACGCAGTGCGCCTGATGTGAGGACGTTCACGGTGACGCCGCGCCCGGCGACGGCCGATACTCGCGGGTACACGGCGTCCTCGAAGGGAGCCCACGGATGGGCCGTCTCGCCCGAACCGACGGACTGACCGACGTCCAGACCGAGATCGTCGCCACGGTCCGGTCGTTCGTGGACAGGGAGATCCTCCCCGTCGCGACCGCCCTGGAGCACGCGGACGAGTACCCGACCCAGATCGTCGAGGGCCTCAAGGACCTCGGCCTGTTCGGCATCACGATCCCGGAGGAGTACGGCGGGCTGGGCGAGTCGCTGCTCACGTACGCCCTCGCGGTCGAGGAGCTCGCCCGCGGCTGGATGAGCGTGTCGGGCATCGTCAACACGCACTTCATCGTGGCCTGGATGCTCGTCCAGCACGGCACGGACGAGCAGCGTCGTCGCCTGCTGCCACGGATGGCGACCGGCGAGGTTCGCGGTGCGTTCTCGATGTCCGAGCCGGGGTGCGGGTCGGACGTCGCCGCGATCCGCACCAAGGCCACGCGCGAGGACGACGGCTACCGCATCGACGGCCAGAAGATGTGGCTGACCAACGGCGGGTCGTCCAACCTGGTCGCCGTCCTGGTGAAGACCGACGAGGGCGCCGAGTCCGTCTACCGGAACATGACCACGTTCCTGGTCGAGAAGGAGCCAGGGTTCGGAGAGGTCGGAGCCGGCCTCACGGTGCCGGGAAAGATCGACAAGATGGGGTACAAGGGCGTCGACACCACCGAACTGGTCTTCGACGGGTACCGCGTCGACGCGGACGCCGTGCTGGGGGGCGAGCCGGGCCGCGGCTTCTACCAGATGATGGACGGCGTCGAGGTGGGCCGGGTCAACGTCGCCGCCCGCGGGTGCGGCGTGGCGCTGCGTGCCTTCGAACTGGCCGTCGCGTACGCCCAGCAGCGCGAGACCTTCGGCAAGAAGATTGCCGAGCACCAGGCGGTGCAGTTCCGGCTCGCCGACATGGCGGTCAAGATCGAGGCCGCGCACCACCTGATGGTCAACGCCGCGCGGACGAAGGACGCGGGGAAGCGAAACGACCTCGAGGCCGGCATGGCCAAGTACCTCGCCAGCGAGTACTGCCAACAGGTCGTCGAGGACTCCTTCCGCATCCATGGCGGCTACGGCTATTCGAAGGAGTACGAGATCGAGCGCCTCTACCGGGACGCGCCGATGCTGCTCATCGGTGAGGGAACGGCGGACATCCAGCGCATGATCATCGGGCGCCGCCTCCTGGAGGACTACGCGCTGCGCGGCTGACCGAGCGGCTGCGGAGCCCACCTGCCCACGCGCGTGAACTTTGATCACGTTCACCACCCTGGTGGATGGTTCACCAGTGTCCGGACCCTGGTGAACCGTCACCAAGCATGGTGAACGTGATCAACGGACACGGTGGCGGCCGGGCTGCGCACGCGGCAGACTGCACCCGTAGTGATCTTCGAGGAGGACGGCCATGGCCAGCCCAGTACCAGGACTCCCGACCGGCCTGAGCGTCGGGACCTATGACTCCTACGCCGATGCGCAGCGTGCCGTCGACCACCTCTCCGACCAGAAGTTCCCGGTCGAGAACCTGGCCATCGTCGGCACCGACCTGCGCCAGATCGAGCGTGTCACCGGCCGGATGACCTGGGCCAAGGCGGCACTCGGCGGACTTGCCAGCGGGGTCTGGCTCGGCTTGTTCGTCGGACTGCTACTCGGACTGTTCACCGACGAGGGCTGGGGCCAGATCATCCTGTTCAGTGTGCTGTGGGGCGCCCTGTTCATGCTGATCCTCGCCCTGGTCGGATACGCGGCCACGGGGGGCCGGCGCGACTTCACCTCCAAGAGCGTCACGGTCGCCGCGCACTACGAGATCTTCTCCCAGCACCAGCACGCCGAGCAGGCGCGCGACCTGCTGGCGAAGCTGGCTCTGAAGGCACCGTAAGGCGTCAACGCGAACGCGCGGCGTGCGACTACAGCCAGCCGTTGCGCTTGAACCCCCGGAAGAGCAGGACGCACGTGACGGCGATCACCGCTAGCACGAGTGGGTAGCCGAACCTCCAGGTGAGCTCCGGCATGTAGTCGAAGTTCATGCCGTACACGCCGGCGATCGCGGTCGGAACCGCGATGATCGCGGCCCAGGCCGTGATCTTCCGAACATCCTCGTTCTGGGCGATCGACAATTGCGCCAGGTTCGCCTGGAGCAGGGACGTGAGCAGCTCGTCGTATCCTGCGACGGTCTCGTGCACGCGGGTGAGGTGGTCCTCGACGTCGCGGAAATACGCGCGCACCTTCGGGTCGACCACCTCGAGCTCGGTCCCGGCCAGCACCCGAAGCGGCTGGGCGAGCGGGTTGACGGCGCGACGCAGTTCAAGCAGTTCCCGCTTGACCTGGTAGACGAGTCCCGGATCGCGGCCGCGCCGATCGGAGAAGGCGAGCTCCTCGATCTGGTCGATGTCGGCCTCGAGGCGGTCGGCGACGTCGAGGTAGGTGTCGACGACGTGGTCGGCGATGGCGTACAGGACCGCGGAAGGCCCTCGGGAGAGCATGTCCGGGTCGTCTTGCAGCCGGACCCGGACCGGCTTGAGGGCAGCGTGTTCGCCGTGCCGGACCGTGACGACGAAGCAGTCACCGACGAAGACCATGATCTCTCCGGTCTCCACGATCTCGCTCGTCTCCGTCACCGCCGCGTGCGGTATGTAGCGAACCGTCTTGAAGACGGCGAACAGGCTCTTGCCGTAATGCTCGAGCTTCGGCCGCTGGTGTGCATGGACTGCGTCTTCGACGGCGAGTGGGTGCAGCGAGAACTCCTCGGCGATGTCGGCCAGTTCGCTCTCGTCCGGCTCGTGCAGGCCGATCCACACGAAGCCGCCGTCGGTGCGGGCGAGCCGGACGGCCTCGTGATGGCTGGCGATGCTCTCCCGGATCCCGTCCCGGTACAGCGCCCAGTCGACGACAGCCATGGCACACCCCCTGACACTCCTGGCGGAACCGCGACGCGGGGCGCCGGTCGATGCTATCTCCGCCACGAGCGAACAGTGACCGCCCGCGCCGTCGCGATGACGTAGCTTGCCGCCCGTGGTCCGGTTCCGCTGGCGTGACGCCGACGCGGCGCCGGCATCGCGGGTGACGACGCTCGAGCTGTTCTTCGATCTCGTCTTCGTCTTCACGATCACCCAGCTCACCGGCCTGCTCGAGCAGGATCTCTCGCCTGCCGGAGCCGCGCGAGCGTTCCTGGTCTTCGCCGTCCTCTGGTACATGTACGGCGGCTACGCGTGGCTGACCAACCAGGTGCCGCCGCGGCGTCCGTTGCAACAGTTCCTGCTGCTCGTCGGCATGGCCGGCTTCCTGGTGACGGCCGTCGCCGTTCCGCAGGTGTTCGACGACCTGGGCCTCGTGTTCGGCATCGGCTATCTGGGCGTGATCTGCGTCCACCTGGCGCTGTTCACCCAGTCCGGTACCGGGGCAGGGGTGAGGCGGCTGGCGCCGTTCAACCTGGCCGCCGCCGGGCTCGTGCTCGGGGCCGGATTCACCGAGGGACCAGCGATGTACGCACTGTGGGTGGCCGCGTTCGTCCTGCAGGCCGTCACGCCCTACCTCGGCGTGGCCCCGCAGTTCGAGCTCGACGCGGGCCATTTCGTCGAACGACACGGGCTACTGATGATCGTGGCGCTGGGCGAGACCGTCATCGCGATCGGACTGAGCGTCGACACCCAGCACCTGACCGCCGGCGTGGTGGGCGCCGTGCTGCTCGCGCTCGCGTTGCCGGCGGCGCTGTGGTGGGCGTACTTCTCCGGCGACGACGAGGCCGCCGAGCATGTTCTCGCCGACGCCGAACCGGGACCGCGTGCGCTGCTGGCCATCCGGGCCTACTTCTATGCGCACATCCCCATGCTGCTCGGCCTCGTGGTCGCCGCAGCCGGCATCCACGAGGCCGTGGCGCACCCCGGGTCGCCGATGAGCCTGGGCGGCGCGGTCGCGCTCGGCGGCGGGGTTGCACTGTTCCTCACCGGTGACGCCGAGTTCCGCCGGGTCCTGCACGTCGGACCGGCCAAGTCGCGGTTGGCGACGGCTGCGGCGGCGGTCGCGACGGTGCCGCTCGGCCTGGTCACGATGGCCGTCGTACAACTCGGCGCCCTGGTCGTGGTGATCGCCGTCATGCTGGTCGTGGAGAGCGTGGTCCTGTCGCCGGTCGCGGCGCAGGGGTGACACGTCTGGGCGAACGGAGGCGTCAGGCCTCTATGTCGCGGGCCAACAGGTCCAGCCAGGTCTCGCGACGGACGACGAGGCGAGAGCGCCCGTCAGCCACGAAGACGACCGGGATGCGCCGCGCGCCGTTGTAGTTGTTCGCCATCGTGTAGCAGTAGGCA
>JBOGDU010000097.1:0-5596 GCA_050743145.1 Jiangellaceae bacterium
TCCAGGCGATTCTCAGCGGCGCCCTGATCGGCGGGATGTTCGCCGTCATGGCGGTGGGGCTCTCGCTGACCTGGGGAATGCTGCGGATCATCAACCTGGCCCACTTCGGCATGATCCTGCTCGGCGCGTACCTCACCTTCCAGCTCGCCACGTCGTGGGGGATCGATCCGCTGCTCACCCTGGTCGTGACTGTTCCGCTGATGTACGTGCTCGGTGCCCTGCTGCAATGGGCGTTCGACCGCTTCGGCGTGGCCGAGCTCAACTCGCTGCTAGTGAGCTTCGGCATCCTCATCATCATGATCCAGACGGTGAGTAACGTCTGGAGCGCCGACTTCCAGCGGATGACCGGCGAGGTCAACCCCTACGCGACGGGGTCGCTTTCGCTCGGCCGGCTGGTCTTCCCGGCGCCCACCTTGCTCGCATTCGGCATCGCCGTCGTGCTGGTCGGTGCGGCCCACGTGGTGCTGCAGCGCACGTTCGCCGGGCGTGCGTTGCGAGCCTTCGAGCAGGACCGCTCGGTCGCGTCCGCGTTCGGCATCGACCACCGGCGCCTGTCGATGGCGCTCGCCGGTGCCTCCGGTGCGAGCGCCGCCGTGGCCGGCATGCTCTTCGCGCTCAGCAACGCCCTGACGCCGTCGACACCGTTCGAATGGTTCGGCATCGTGTTCGCGGTGGTGATCCTGGGCGGGATCGGGCAGATCCTCGGCACACTCGTCGCCGGGGTTCTGGTCGGCACGCTGTCCGCCCTGGTCTCCGTGCTGTGGTCGCCTTCGCTTGCGCCGTTCGTACTGTTCTCGGCGATCATCCTGGCGTTGCTGTTCCGTCCGCAGGGCCTGTTCAGCCAGGGGGCCACCCGGTGATCCGCCGGGGGCTGGGCGGTTTCGTGGTGGTCTTCGCCGTGCTGGCAGCGCTGCCGTTCGTCCGTGATCAGATTGGGCTGCCGGTCTTCTACCTCACCCTCGCGTCGACGGTGCTGTTCTGGATCGCGCAGGCCACGAGTTGGAACATCCTGTCCGGCTACAGCGGGTACTTCAGCTTCGGTCAGGGCGCCTTCGTAGGGCTCGGCGCGTACACGACCGCGGTGCTCACTGGTCGGCACGGGATCGGCTTCTTCTGGACGCTACCGATCTCCGCCGTGCTCGGCGTTGTCCTCGCGCTGGCCGTCGGCGCACTGGCATTCCGGCTCCGTTCGTTTCGCGGTGAGATCTTCGCCTTGCTGACCCTCGCGGTGCCGTTCATCTTGGCGTCGTTGGCGCGCGTCAACGAGGGGATCGACGGCGGTCAGGGCGTCGTCGTCGCGATTCCGGAGTTCCCCGAGCAGGTGGGCCTGTTCCCCGACGTCCTGTTCCTGCTCAACCTCACCATCGCCACCGCCGGCGTCGCCGCCGCCTTCGCGATCCAGAACTCGCGGTTCGGCTGGGCGCTGGCGTCGATCCGAGACGCCGAGGACGTCGCCGAAGGTCTCGGTGTGGCGACGTACCGGTACAAAATGATGGCGATCGCCGTGAGCGGCCTGATCGGGAGCGTCTCCGGCAGCGTATTCGCGCTGCAGATCGGGTTCGTCACGGTGGAGGGCGTCTTCGGCCTGGCCATCCCGCTGTTCGTTATCGTGATGAGCGTGCTCGGCGGCCGGAGCCACTGGCTCGGGCCGGTCATCGGTGCGGTCGTGATCGTGACGATGCAGGACCGCCTCGCCGACGCCGGGTACGAGGGGTGGCGCCTGATCATCCTGGGCGCGATCCTGGCCGTCCTGGTGGTCGTCGCGCCCGAGGGGTTGCTGGTGCGGCTGCAGTTGCGGCCGTGGATCTCGCTCGGTGCCTTCATCGTCGTGGTGGGCGTGCTGGCGGTACTGCGGGTCTGGGGCGAACCGTTGGACTGGTTCGTGGTCGGGATGGTCGCCGCCGCCGTGGTAGCGCTGTGGCCGGTGCGCAGGCGCTCGGCGGTGCCGGCTGGCACCGCCCGCCCCCGCGCCGCCCCGGTCGAGTTACCCACCGAGTCCCTCTCCGTCGAACGTCCCCGCCCTGTGCTGGGCGACGCGGTCGTCGAGGTCGACGAGGTCGCACGGCTGTTCGGGGGGGTCCGTGCGCTCGACGGTGTGACGCTGGGCATCAGGTCCGGCGAACTGGTCGGGTTGGTTGGCCCGAACGGATCGGGCAAGACGACGCTGGTCAACTTGCTGTCCGGCGCGATCGCACCGACGCGCGGCGGCATCCGCGTCGGCGGGCAGGACATCCGCGGGCTTCAACCGCATCGGGTCGCCCACATCGGTGTGACGCGCACGTACCAGATCCCGCGGCCGTTCGACTCGATGACCGTGCTCGACAATGTCGCGATGGCGATCATGTTCGGCTTACGACCGCGGTCGCTGGCCGACGCCCGGCGGGACGCCCGGCGCCACCTCGACGTGGTCGGCCTCGGTCACCGCGCGGACGCGAAGCCCGGTGAGATCAACCTGCACCAGCGGCAACTGCTGGAGATGGCGCGCGCCGTCGCAGCCGGCCCCAAGGTGCTCCTCCTCGACGAGGCATTGGCCGGTCTGAACCCGGCCGAGATCGACCAGGCCGTGCGGGTGGTACGGCGGATCCATGATGCGGGCATCACCATCGTGATCGTCGAGCACCTGCTCCGCGTCGTGAACCAGCTCGCCAGCCGGGTCGTCGTCCTGGACCGCGGGACAGTGCTGGCCGACGGCGAGCCGCAGGCCGTCATGCGTGACCCGGAGGTCGTCCGCGCCTACCTGGGGAAGCACGCCCATGCTTGAGGTGCGGCAACTCGACGTGTTCCACGGCGACGCGCAGGCGCTGTGGGGCGTGAACCTGTCCGTCGGCGAGGGTGAGGTCATTGGCGTCGTCGGCCCCAACGGTGCGGGGAAGTCGACGCTGGTGCTCGCCATCGCTGGTCTGCACCGCTCGGTGCGCGGCAGCATCCTGGTCGACGGCGTCGACCTGACGACCGTTGCGTCCCACCGCGTCTGCGAGCACGGCGTGGCGACCGTGCCCGAAGGACGACGGGTCTTCCCGCGGATGTCCGTCTACGACAACCTCTGCCTCGGTGCCTTCCGCAAGGGCGCTCGCGGCGAGCATCGCGACGCTCTCGACTACGTCTACACGCTGTTCCCGCGGCTCCAGGAGCGATCCGCGCAGTATGCCGCCAGCCTGAGTGGCGGGGAGCAGCAGATGCTGGCGATCGGGCGGGCGCTGATGGCCGGGCCGCGGCTCCTGCTGATGGACGAGCCTTCGCTCGGCCTGGCGCCGGTCGTCGTCGACGAGGTGTTCGAGGCGATCGAGGGGATCAACCGCGAAGGCGTGAGCGTGCTGCTCGTCGAGCAGGAGATCGAGCGCGCCCTGGAGATCTCCAGCCGGGGGTACCTGCTCGCAGAGGGCCGAATCGTCGCCTCCGGAACGTCGGACGAGCTCCGAGCCAGCCCCCTGGTGCGCACCAGCGTCCTCGGGCTCTGACCGTCCGTACGGCCTATGCCCACGGCGAGTTGTCAGGCCTGACAACCCGCTGAGCAGTCGCCACGCGTCGCGACACCCTGACAACTGGCCGGGCTCGCGAGTTGTCAGGGGCCGGCGCCGCAGCCATCCTGATCAGCGGCCACGCCGCCCTGACAACTGGATGGGCACGGCCGCAAGCGCGCTGTTGACGGCGGCTTTGTCGAACGCCGCGGGATCGAAATGCTGCACGCCGACGACGTCGTTCAGCCATCTGTTCAGCTCTGCGTATTGCGGGTGAGTCCGATCGGCGATGGCCTCGCACAATTCGGAATACCCCCAGATCCCGCCGGAGTCCTCGACCGGTCCGGCTCGGCGGCCACCGATACACACGGCCTGTGAGGTTCGGTCGGTGAGCACGTCCTCGACGACGATCTCGTGCTCCCACGAGTCGCCGAAGTCGTACTCGTAGCGGAGCCTGTCGCCGGCCTGCCCGACGAGGTCGCGCAGCCTGGCGGAGCGCTCGTCGGCAGGGTTGTCATCCCAGGACTCGTAGTCGGCCGGGGCGTACCGCCGACCTTCGTCGTCGAAGAAATGGTGCAGGTGGGAGTCGGTCCAGCCGAAGCCGGCCTGGATGACGTGGTGGAGGTCGGCAAGGGTCGTGTCGGCCGGTACGCGCAGACGCCGCCAGATCGGTGGCTTCGCGCCCCGGATCCCGATCTTGAGCTGGTACGTGGCGGCGCCGGGCTCGCGATGGCGTGTCACTGGCTTCGCCGGACTGGTCTTGCGTCGGCGACCTGCCCCGAGTGCGTCGAGTGCCCGGCGGTATGCGGAGTCGGCGATCGGTAGCCCGGTGGACAGCGCTCCGTGCATTTGTCTGGCGGCGACGTCGGCGAGGGCGTGCAGGACGTCGTGCCGGTCGTGGCCCTGGGCGACGAGGCGTTGGGCGGCGGCCCAAGCCTCCGGCGGGTCGTCGTCCCACAGCTGGTTCGCAACGATCTCGTGCATGGCGATGTGCAGGTGCGGGTTGACCCCGTCGATCTCTCCGTCGAAGGAGTCGTCGGTCAGGGCGGCGTGGTACTCGGGGTGCTCGCCTTCGATCAGCAGGCGCCGCTCGTCAGGGTCGTTCGGGTCGAGGTGCGGAAAGTCCTCGTCGCCGATCCGGGTGCCGAAGTAGGGCATCGCGAAGTGCCGCCGTTCGAGCACCTGCTGGACGTCGTCGATGCTGTCGAGCTTCCCGAGGCCTTGGAGCATCAGCCGTCCCGGCGAGGCGTTGGCCGGGTCGTCGTACGCCTCGTCGAACTGCTCGCCGACGCGTTGCGCGGCGTCAAGAACCTCGGTGACGGCGGCTGCGGGCAAGTCGGAGCGGGCGGCGGCCCAGCGTGTCCAGGCCGAGACGACCGCCGGCATGGTAGCGCGGTCCTCGGCGTCGAGCATGACCTTCCGCGGCAGCCATCCCAGCGTGAAGTTCTCGATCTTGGCCGGGCTCACCCGCAGGGGTTGCGACTCGTCGTAGTCGCAGCCGTAGTCGACGATCAGCCAGGCGCCATAGCGTGCGGAGTCGGGCGGCTGCAGGGTTGCGGCCTCGTCGGAGGCGAGGAACTCCTCGACGATCCGCTCGCGCTCGTCGTCCGGGACCGGGTCGGGCTCGGGACGCGAGGGAGCGGTGTCGGGAAGTGCGCGGCAGCGGGCGAGGGCAAGGGCACGGAACTCGGCGTACGTGTCGCCGACGTCGGCCTCCCACGTCATCTCGGTGGCCTCGAATGCCTTTTCGAGCAGCCGCCGCGCTTCGGCTGGGTCGATGGGTGAAATGGTCGCGATCCCATCACTCTCCGCGACCGCGCTGCGCATCTGGGCCAGCGCCTCGTCCGGCTCGTCGATCGGGAAGGTGTCCTTCACCCAGCCACCCAGATGGTTGAAGTCGACCAAGGTCATGACGGCGTGGCGGGCCTCGCCGTAACTGAAGACGCTCATGATGTCGGCCTGATCGCCGTAGACGTCGCCCATCCGCCAGCACTCGACCACGTCGACGTCGCCGATCGTCTCGGCCCAGGGTGGCGCCGGACGGTTCAGTGACCTGGCCGCGGCACCGGCGGCGTCGCGAACGTCCTCCGTGGTGGCGACGGCTCGCAGCGCGTGCAGCGCGGCCACCGCCTCGCGGG
>JBOGDU010000098.1:0-5227 GCA_050743145.1 Jiangellaceae bacterium
AGCGTGACGGGCTCGGGCTCGACCCCGAGTCGCTGTGGCTGCTCGAGCGGTACCACACCGACTTCGTCCGGGCCGGCGCGCGGCTCACGCCGGCCGACCAGGACCGCCTCCGGGCACTCAACGAGGAGCTCTCCACTCTCGCTGCCAGGTTTCAGCAGCAGTTGCTCGCGGATACCAACGCATCGGCGGTGGTCGTCGAGGACGCCGGTGCGCTCGACGGCCTCTCCAAGGACACCGTTGCCGCAGCGGCCGAGGCGGCGCACGCCCGCGGCCTCGACGGCTCCCACGTGCTGAGCCTGGTGCTGCCGACCGATCAGCCGGCGCTCGCGTCCCTGACCGACCGCGCCCTGCGCGAGCGCGTGTTCCGCGCGTCAGTCAACCGCGGTCGCAACGGCAACGCCCACGACACGTCTGCGGTGCTGCTGCGGATGGCGGCGCTGCGTGCTGAGCGGGCCCGCCTGCTCGGATACACCGACCACGCCGCCTACGTCGTGGCCGACGAGACCGCCCGGACCACCGACGCCGTCTCGTCGATGCTCGAGCGGCTCACCCCCGCCGCGGTGGCCAACGTCAGGGCGGAAGCCGACGACCTGCAGGCCGTGCTGGGCGACGGCGTCAGGCTGCGCGCCTGGGACTGGGCCTACTGTGCCGAACAGGTGCGGCGGGAACGGTACGACATCGACGCCGCCCGGATCCGTCCGTACCTCGAGCTCGAACGCGTCCTGCGCGACGGCGTGTTCGCCGCGGCCGGAGCGCTCTACGGGCTCCAGTTCACCGAGCGTCATGACCTGCCACGTTTCCACGTCGACGTCCGGGTCTTCGAGGTGTCGGAGGAGGACGGATCGCCCCTCGGGCTCTACCTCGCCGACTTCTACGCCCGGGAGTCCAAGCGTGGGGGCGCCTGGATGAACAGTTTCGTCGAGCAGTCGGAGCTTCTCGGCACCCACCCGGTCGTCGTCAACACCTTCAACATCACCCGCCCGGCGGACGGCGAACCCACACTGCTCACCTTCGACGACGTCCGGACCATGTTCCACGAGTTCAGCCACGCCCTGCACGGGTTGTTCTCGTCCGTGCGGTACCCGCGTTTCTCCGGCACCAACGTGCCCAGCGACTTCGTCGAGTACCCCTCGCAGGTCAACGAGATGTGGGCGCTGTGGCCCGAGGTCATCGCGCGGTACGCCGTCCACCACCGCACGGGCGAGCCGATGCCGCAGGACCTCGTGGACCGCATCCTGGCCGCCCGGCGGTTCAACCAGGGGTTCGTGACTACCGAGTACCTCGCGGCCGCGCTGCTCGATCAGGCATGGCACCGGCTCGAAGCCGACGACGAGCCCGGCAATGTCGAGGCGTTCGAGACGGCCGCCCTCGAGAAGGCCGGCGTCGCCCTCGACACCGTCCCCCCGCGATACCGGAGCACGTACTTCGCCCACATCTTCGCCGGCGGCTACAGCGCGGGTTACTACTCGTACATATGGAGCGAGGTGCTCGACGCCGACACCGTGGAGTGGTTCGTCGAGAACGGGGGGCTACACAGAGAGAACGGCGACCGCTTCCGCCGGGAGCTGCTCTCCAAGGGCGGCAGTGTCGACCCCATGACGGCGTTCCGCACCTTCAGGGGACGCGATCCACGCATCGAGCCCCTGCTGGAGCGCCGCGGCCTCGCTTCCTCCCCATGATCATGTCGACTTTGCTGCCGTATGAGCCCGCAAAGTCGACATGATCATGGGAGGGAGACGATTTCGTGGCACATGGCGCAGCCGTGATTGCCGGCGCGCGGGAGAGGCGCGGAGACCGGATCGCGGAAATTGCCGTGCCCTGTTCGACGTTGACATAACTGTCCACGCCAACGCCACAGACCGAAGGAGGCCGATGGCGAGAGACATGAGCACCCGCACTGCCAAGCGGCGTCGTTCCGACAGCGACGAACCCGACCTGGTGGGGCAGTACCTTGCCCAGATCGGCTCGACCCCGCTGCTCAGCGCCACCGAGGAGGTCGAGCTCGCCAAGCGAATCGAGGCAGGGGTGTACGCAGCCGCACTGCTGCGCGCCGCCGACGCCGGTGAGTCGACGGTGAAGCCGGCCCGGCGCCGCGACCTCGAGGCCGTCGCCCGCGACGGCGAGGCCGCTCGCGATCACATGATCCGCGCGAACCTCAGGCTGGTCGTGTCGGCGGCCCGCAAGCACTCGCGTCGGGGCGTGCCCTTCCTCGACGTGGTCCAGGAGGGCAACCTGGGCCTGATCCGTGCGGTCGAGAAGTTCGACTACGCGAAAGGCTTCAAGTTCTCCACCTACGCCATGTGGTGGATCCGCCAGGCGATCGAGCGAGGCCTGGCCGAGCAGAGCCGCACCGTGCGGCTACCTGCGCACGTGTCCGAGGTCGTCTCCAAGCTGAACCGCATCGATCGCGACCTGCAGCGCATGCTGGGCCGCGACCCGACCGTCGAGGAAATCGCGGAGGAGGCAGGCCTGCCGGTCGAGCGCGTCGTCGAACTGCGCCGCGTCTCCCGCGACGCCGTCAGCCTCGACATGCCGATCGGCGACGACGGCGAGACCAGCCTCGGCGAGCTGATCGAGGACGACGACTCCGTCTCGGCCGCCGACATCGCCGAGCGCCACGCGCTCCTGGACGAGCTCGACGGCCTGTTGGCCACCCTGACGCCGCGCGAGGCCACCATCATCAGCCTGCGTTTCGGGCTGCGCGACGGCCGCCAGCACACCCTGCAGGAGGTCGCCGACCAGGTCGGCCTCACCCGCGAGCGGGTGCGCCAGCTCGAGAAGCATGCTCTCGCCAAGCTGCGCGACCCGCAGCGGCACGAACCTCTGCTCGCCTGGGCCAGCTGACCCGGCCCGCCCTCCAACGCCGGCATCCACCTACGCCAGCGGTGAGACCGCGCCTTCCGGTGCCTGCGTGCCTTCGGGCAGGAGCAGTGCGGCACCGATCAGGAAGCACAGCGCCCCGACGGCGGTGAAGGCATTGGTCAAGGCCGCACTGATCATCGCGTCCGTCGACGGGACGACGTAGGACGCGACCGCGGCGATCCCGAACGCAAGGCAGCCCAGCAGGTTGACCGTGACGATTCGCGCTTCGAGCGTCCGGGTCGGCAGAGCAAAGAGACGGCCGGAAACCTCGACGTAGGCGAGGTAGCCGGAGACCAGGAAGCAGATGGAGCCGAACGCGTCCGGGCGCCACACCAGTTGGTCGTACGAGGTCGACTCGATGCTCACTTGCAGTGCCCGGAAGGTGGTGATGTTGAAGAACACCGTTCCCGCGAGCTGGACGCCGCTGCTCCACCAATCGATCCGCCGAGGTTCGAATGTCACGACTCTCAGCCGTTCGGCACGTTTGCCCGGGCCTGGGTCGGCGTTGATCGTCTCCAGCCACTGAAGCGTCGCCGCCGACGTGAACAGCAGGGAGCCGCCGAAGAACACCGCGGCGTCCGCCTCCGGGCCGACCAGGTCCAGGAACCATGGCAGCGGAGCGACCAGAAAGCAGGTCGAGCCCGCGACGAACAGGACTCCGATCCACCACGACGCGTGGCGAGCCGCCTTCCGGACGCCTTCGCGCCTACGGTGTACCCGCGAGAGCAGTGACACGTGCTTGCGATGGGCGCGAGACGACCACTGGAACGTGGCCCCGTCCGAGTGCATGTAGGTCACGTGGGTCGTGAACGGGCCGATCGAGCGGCGCGCGACCGGAGTCCAACCCGGTGGCGGATTCGGGTAGGGAGCGCCGGACATCGCGCGCTGCTCAGTGATGAAAAGCGGCCGCGCTGTCGCTGTCGTGAACCGGTTGCGGCTGTTTCACCAGCCGGGGCAGCTGACGCTTGAGATCCGCGACGAGCATGTCGGCCAGATCGTGGCTGAAGCCCCGCCTGACCACGAACCGCAGGGCTGCGAGGTCCTCGCGGTTCTTCGGGAACGTGTACGCCGGCACCAACCAGCCGCGCTCGCGCATGGCGTTGGAGACGTCGAAGACGGTGAAGTTGTCGATGCCGTCCTCGAGCCTGACAGCGAAGACCGGTAGCTCGTCCCCTCTGGTGAGCAGCTCGAACGGCCCGAGCTCGGCGACCAGGCCGGACAGCCGGGTTGCCACCTCCCGGCCATACCGCTGCACCTTGGTGTATCCGTCGACACCGAGGCGGAGGAAGTTGTAGTACTGCGTGACGACCTGCGCGCCGGGGCGGGAGAAGTTGAGTGCGAACGTGGGCATGTTGTCACCGAGGTAGTTGACCCAGAAGATCAGATCCTCCGGCAGCGCTGCCGCGTCACGCCAGATGATCCAGCCGACGCCGGGGTAGACCAGCCCGTACTTGTGGCCGGAGGTGTTGATCGAGCTCACCCGCGGAAGTCGGAAGTCCCAGGCCAGGTCACGGTCCAGGAATGGGGCCACGAAAGCGCCCGAGGCCCCGTCGACATGCACCGGGACGTCCACGCCGGACCGCGCCTGGTAGTCGTCGAGCGCCGCGCAAATCTCTGCTACCGGCTCGTACGAGCCATCGAAGGTCGAGCCGAGGATCGCGACCACGCCGATCGTGTTCTCGTCGCAGACCTTGACGGCCTCCTCCGCCGAGAGGTGAAAGCGAT
This sequence comes from Jiangellaceae bacterium, assembly GCA_050743145.1. Lineage (GTDB taxonomy): Bacteria > Actinomycetota > Actinomycetes > Jiangellales > Jiangellaceae > DASRTE01. Next base: position 4,588 of record JBOGDU010000098.1, read on the forward strand.
CGCCCTCCATAGGGACGAGTCGCATTTCCACGTCCCAGTAGTTGGCGAACTTCTCCCAGCACACCTGGACGTTGATGCCCATGACCAGATTGGGCTTGTCGGCCGCCTTGCCTTCAGCGACACGCTTCTTCTGCCAGCGGCGCTTGAGTGCCAGGCCTCCGAGCATCGCCGCCTCACTCGAGCCGGTCGTCGAGCAACCCGTCGCCTGCTCCCCGTCCGGGGCGTTCCACAACCGGGCCAGGATGTCCACGCAGCGCATCTCCAGTTCGGCCGTCTGCGGGTACTCGTCCTTGTCGATCATGTTCTTGTCGAAACACTCGGCCATCAGCTTGTCGGCCTGCGGCTCCATCCAGGTGCTGACGAAGGTGGCCAGGTTCGTCCGGGCGTTGCCGTCGAGCATCAGCTCGTCGTGGATGATCTGGTAGGCAACGTCGGGATCCATCGAGGACTCGCGCAACCGGTGCCGTGGGATGGTCTCGCCCTCCGTGGTGAACAGCGGATCGACCGACAAGGCCGTGGGCCGGGTGGGCGATTTCGGATGTTTCAGGCTCATCGCGAGTGCCTCCTAGCTGCGCACGGGTTGCGTCGGCGCGGCCACAACGGATCTGGCAGTACCTCATGCAAACACTCGACCCAGGTC
>JBOGDU010000099.1:0-5316 GCA_050743145.1 Jiangellaceae bacterium
CCTGCAGTCGGTGACGGTGCCAATGGCCAACACCGGCCCCACCGCCGACCCGAGCACCCTCACCGCCATCGCCGCCGCCTGCCGCGACTCGCTGCGCCTACGCTTCGACTACCGCAGCCACGACGGAGCCAGCAGCATCCGCACGACCGAGCCGCACCGGCTGGTGCACACAGGCCGGCGCTGGTACCTCATCGGCTGGGACGTCGACCGCCAGGAGTGGCGCACCTACCGCGTGGACCGCCTCGACCCGCGCACGCCCACCGGCCCCCGGTTCACCCCGCGCACCCCGCCAGACCCCGATATCAGCGGCTATACCTCGCGGGCGATCTCCACGTCGGCCTACCGCTACCATGCCCGGTTCACCCTGCACGTCAGCGCCGAGACCGCGGCGGAGCGAATCGCCCCCACCACCGCAGCGCTGGAGCCGATCGACGAGCACAGCTGCACCCTGCGGGCCGGGTCCAACTCGCTGGACGAGTTGGCCATCTACGTGACAACCAAGGGGTTCGACTTCCAGGTGCACGAACCCCCGGAACTTGTCCAGCACGTCAAGACGCTGGCAGCCCGGCTCGCCGCCGCGACCGATTAGTACCACGGTGCCCAATCGGGCCGCATGCCATGAGAGAGCCACACCGACATCAGGCGATGGGCAGCCGCTGGAGAGAGCCGACCGGCCGGGCACCTACCCTAGACTGACCGGCCAGCCCGCCTCGAGCAACATTGCGGACTATCCCGGAGCCTGACGCGACACTGCTGATCTGACTGCAGTGATGCTACTATGCAGGCATGCCTGCCATCACCATCCGCGATGTCCCCGACGACGTTCGCAACGAACTCGCTGCTAGGGCTGCTCGCTCCGGGCGCTCCTTACAGGAGTACCTAGCTGCAGCGCTCTCTGAGCTGGCTGCCCGTCCCAGTGTCGAGGCCGCTGTTGCCGCGGCACGAACACGCGCGAAGGGCGCCGGCCGCAGGATTGGTGCTGCGACCATACTTGCCGATCGCGACGCTGAGCGCCGGTGACAGACTCCCTAGTTCTGGACTCCTCGGCACTCGTAGCGTTGCTAGTCGATGCCGGCGGCGATGGCGACTGGGTGGCTAGCACTGTCGGCACTGCGCAGATCGCTGCGCCCGAGTTAGTGCTGTTCGAGACAGCTAATGTGCTGCGGCGTCATCAGCTCAGGGGAGACCTTGAGCCCGTTGAGGCCACCCTTGCGCATGAAGACCTGCTAGCGCTGCCTCTTCAGCTGTGGCCATACGCCGCGATCTCAGAGCGCGCCTGGGAGCTGCGGGGATCAATGACGATCTACGACGCCTCCTACATGGCGCTCGCTGAGTTGTTGGATGCCTCCGTGGCCACCCTGGACGGGCGGTTGGCGGGCGCAAACGGCCAACGTTGTCCGGTGTTAACTCCTTGAGCCGGCTTTGGCATCTGAGTTCGCCGCAGCCTTCAGGTCCTCCTAGGGCAGAATCTTCTCTGGCTTCCGGCCCTCCAGCGCGTCGACCAGCCGGCTACAGACCAGTGGGCTGATGAAGATCTTGAGGATGCGCTCCTTGAGGTAGACCACTTGTTCAGCCGTCAGGTCGATCCTGTTACCGGCGAACAGCTTGGTGCTGATGGAGTAGGCCTTGGTTCGGCCGGCGGCTGCTCCTGGACAACCTGCATGATCTTGCCTGGTGGCTTACATAGGCTGGCCGGATGTCGACCGGCGACGATGTCGCACTTCGACGCGCCACTCCCGATGACGCCGAGGCCGTCGCCTCGATCTGGCGCGACGGGTGGCGCGACGGTCACCTGGGCAACGTCCCGGACGAGCTCGTAGCGGCTCGGACACCGGAGTCCTTCTCGTCGCGAGCCGCCCAGCGCGTCGGCGACACCGTGGTCGCCGTCGTCTCCGCCGCGGTCGCGGGCTTCGTCATGGTCGTCGGCGACGAGGTGGAACAGGTCTACGTGTCCAGCCGTCATCGTGGGACCGGCGTCGCCGCGGGCCTGCTCGGCGAGGCCGAGCGCCTGGTGAGGGCGAACGGCCACGAGCGGGCCTGGCTGGCCGTCGTGGCCGGCAATGCCCGAGCCCGGCGGTTCTACGAGCGCATGGGTTGGACCGACGAGGGTGCCTTCGACTATCCCGCGGCGAGTACCGGTAGCACTGTTCCGGTGCCATGCCAGCGGTACGTCAAGCGGCTCGACGCGGCCAGTCCGACGACGCCTCCGCCAAGCTGACCTACGCAGTCCGGCGGTCGTCCGCGGGCGTCGACCGAAGCTCGGGTTGTCCACAGATAATGACAGCGGGCCTTCAGTTTTCGTGTCAGACCACTCGGATAGACTCGAACACATGTTCGACAACGAGAGTTCCGAGACCGCCGGCGGTGGAGTGGACTACGCCTTCTTGGAGCCGCTGGCGCCGGGGGCGGTCGACCCGGTACGGCTGGCGGCGCTGGTCGAGGGGCTCGACGCCGGGTACGAGCTGCTGGATCGCGAGGAGTTCGCACTGGTCGGCCCGGATCCGGATGTCGATCCGGCCGTGCTGTTCGGGGCGCTCGACGGAGCCGACGAGACGGACCCAGGCGGGGCCGAGACGGCTCAGGGCCCGGTGGAGCCGTTGGTGCTGGTACCGGCGCGAGTGCCGGGGTTGGAGGACATGGCACCGGGGCCGGTACTGGCGTCGACGCTGGCAGGGGTGGATCTGTCCGGGTTGGGCGCCTATGAGCTGGTGGAGGCGGTGGCCGGCTGGCAGCGGATCGCGTCCTGGGCGGCGGCCGGGCAGGCGGAGGCGGTCGCCGAGCTGACCCGGCGGACCGAGATGCGCCCGGTGGTGAACGGGCGGGCGGTCGAGACGATGTCGGCGCAGCGGCTCACGGCGATGGAGGTGGCGGCGCGGCTGCGGTTGACTCCCGCCGCCGGTGAGGCGCTGGTGTCCCGTTCGGTGTGCCTGGTGCAGACGCTGCCCGCCACCCATGCCGCATTGTCCGAGGGGCGGATCGACACCCGCCGGGCCGAGGTCGTCGCCGACGAGTTGGGTCGCCACGAGCCCACGGTCGCCCGGCTGGTCGAGGCGGAAGTCCTCGATCGCGCGGAAGCGTTGACCGCGCCTCGGCTGCGGCAGGCGCTCAAGCGTGCCCTGCACCGGCAGGTGCCGGCCACCATGGAACAGCGGCATCAGGACGCGGCATCCCGCCGCGACGTGCGATGCACCCCGGCCGCGGACGGAATGGCCTGGCTGGAGGCATATCTGCCGGCCGACGATGCCGCCGCGGTAATGGCTGCCGTCGAGGCGGCGATGGCCGCGATGAAGCGCACGGCACCCGACGACGGGCGCAGCACGGCGCAGCGCCGTGCCGATGCGCTGGCCCAGATGGGCTGGCTCGCGCTGAGTACGGGCCGGCTGGGCGGTTGCGTATGTGGGCAGCGCCTCGACGATCGGCACCGGCGTCCGGTCACGGTGCAGGTCACTGTGGCGGCGACCACGTTGCTCGGCCTGGATCAGCTGCCCGGTCACCTCGCCGGCTACGGCCCGGTGCCGGCGTCGGTGGCCCGCCGGCTCGCCGCCGAAGGGACGTGGCGGCGGCTGCTCACCGACCCGGCCTCGGGCACGGTGCTCGACTACGGGCGCACCCGGTACGCGCCGCCACCGGATCTGGTCGACCATGTGGTGGCCCGCGACCGCACCTGCAAGTGGACCGTCTGCGACCGGCAAGCCGCCGCCGGCGAGGCCGACCACACCGTGCCCTTCCCGTCCGGCCCCACGGCGGCCAGCAACCTGGGGGCGTTCTGCAAGTCCCACCACATCAGTAAGCACCACAGCCGATGGCGGGTCCGTCAACCCGCACCGGGCCGCTTCGAGTGGATCAGTCCCACCGGCCACGTCTACACCGTCGACCCCGAGCCACTCGGCCCGATCGACCCGGACCCGCCCCCGCCACCACCGCCCGGCACCCACCCACCCGACGACCCGTCGTTCTGAGCCGGGCACCTGGAGACGATCATGGGCTGGCACAACCCCCCGATCTCGTGGAAGGAGTTCGAGCGCCGCCTGTCCTGGGGCGCCCGAACCTCCCTGCCGCCCCCGGATGAACCGGATACCGGCCCGCACTCGAGAGTCCGCCGGCTTCGGCACAGACCGCAGCAGGTACCGGTGGATGCGGTTCCGCCCGAGCCCGGCGGGGGAGATGGCGCACCGGCCTGGGCCGAGCTGCACTGCCACTCCTCGTACAGCTTCCTCGACGGCGCCTCCGACCCCGACGCGCTGGTCGCCGAGGCCGCCCGGCGAGGGGTCGAGGCGCTGGCGCTCACCGATCACGACGGCATGTACGGGGTGGTGCGCCTCGCCGAAGCTGCCCGGGGGTCCGGGGTCGGGACCATCTTCGGTGCCGAGCTGAGCCTCGGACTGTCCGAGCGCCAGAACGGGGTTCCCGATCCCGAGGGCAGCCACCTGTTGGTTCTGGCCCGCGACCCCGACGGGTACGGCCGGCTGGCGAGCGCCCTCACCACCGCCCAGATGCGCGGCGGCAAGGGTCGCCCCGTCTACGACCCGGCCGAGCTGGCGGCGGCACATGGTGGGCACTGGGTGGCGCTCACCGGTTGTCGAAAGGGCGCCGTGCCGACCGCGCTCGCGGCAGGCGGTCCGGCTGCGGCGGAGGCGGAGCTGCGCGCGCTGGTCGAGATGTTCGGCCGCGACAACGTCGTGGTCGAGCTCACCGATCACGACCAGCCTCTCGACGACGCCCGCAACGACGCATTGTTCGCACTGGCCGGCCAGGTCGGGGTCGGCGTGGTGGCGTCGAACAACGTCCACTACGCGGCTCCGGCCGATGCCGCGCTGGCCCAGCTGCTCGCAGCCGTCCGCGCGCGCAGCGCCCTCGACGACATGACCGGGTGGCTTCCGGCCACAGGCACCTCGCACATCCGCTCGGGTTCCGAGATGGCCGCCCGGCTTGTTCGGTTCCCGGGCGTCCGCGAGGCCACCGTCGAGCTGGCGCGCGCGTGCGTCTTCGACCTGCGCGTCGTCGCCCCCGACCTGCCCGCCCGCAAGCTCGGCGAGGGTCACACCGACGCGAGCTGGTTGCGGCACGAGGTCGAGAAGGGGTTCCAGAAACGCTACGTCGAGCGCGGTGCGCCAGACCTCGACAGGGTGCGTGCACAACTCGACAAGGAGCTCGACATCATCGAGCGGCTGAACTTCCCCGGCTACTTTCTCATCGTCTACGAGATCACCCAGTTCTGCGAGAAGAACGGCATCCTCTGCCAGGGCCGGGGCTCGGCGGCCAACTCGGCGGTCTGCTACGCACTGGGCATCACCGCGGTCGACCCGATCAAGCACA
>JBOGDU010000100.1:0-13455 GCA_050743145.1 Jiangellaceae bacterium
TCGACGTCGGCATCGAGGTCTCCGCCTACGGGGTCGATCACGCGCGCATCCACGAGGACATCCCGCTCGTGCCCAACGTCGGCTTCCTCGTGGGCGGACGCTTCTTCCACCCGGGTGACGCGTTCACGATCCCGGACCTGCCGGTGGACGTCCTCGGGTTGCCCACGGCGGCGCCCTGGCTCAAGCTGGCGGAGTCGATCGACTACCTCCGCGCGGTGGCTCCTCGCGTGGCGGTCCCCATCCACGAGGCCATCCACGCCATGCCGGACATGGCGTACCGGCAATTCCGCAACCTGGCCCTCGAGGGCACGACCGTCACGGTGATCAACCCCGGCGACAAGGCCGACGTCTGAGCGTGCGGCCCGACCGACAGGACGGTTTGCATCGCCAGATGCGTTGGCCTGGGTTTTCGGTGTCCCGAACATGAATCCGTCCTGTTCGTCGGGCCGCATCTCGGCGTGTCGCACCCTTGCCGGGGCTCGCCGACGTGGCAGCGTGCCCGACCATGACAGTCGCCGAGGCGCTGCGCACGCTCGGGGGCACGGCGACGTGGGCGCAGCTACGGTCCGTCGTCGGCAAGCGGGCGCTGCTCACGGCGGTCCGCGATGGCGTAGTCGTCAGAATGTCGCGCGGCCTGTACAGCCTCCCGACCAACGTCGACCGCTCCACGGCCAGGACGCTTCGCGGCGTGGTCTCGCATCTGTCCGCCGCGGAGATCTGGGAACTCGGGGTGTTCGAAGCCGTGCCGGTTCTCCATGTCACCGTGGCACGCCATCGCAGCCGAGTCGCCCAACCCGCCGGAGTCAAGATCCACTACGGCGACGTCTCCGCGAGCGAGCGCACGGTCGGTGTCACAAGCGCGCTGCGCACGGTCGTCGAATGTGCCCGCACCTGCCCGATCCCGCAGGCCTTGGCGATCGCCGACACCGCTGTCCGCACCGCACTGGTCACGGCTTCCGAGCTGCGCCAAGCAACCGGGGCGTTGCGCGGCACCGGCGCCGGCCAGGCCCGGCGAGTTGCGGGCTGGGTCGATGCACGGGCAGCGTCACCGCTGGAGTCAGCGCTGCGTGGGCTGCTACTCCACAACGGCTTCACGCAGTTCGAACCTCAACTCATCGTCGTACACGAGGGCCGGCGCATCGCCACGGTGGATCTGGGTGATCGGGCCAGCGGGCTGCTTCTCGAAGCGGACAGCTTCCTGTGGCATGGCCAGCGAGCCGCCCTGGAACGCGATGCGCGTCGTTACGACGAGCTCGTGTCCCGCGGGTTCCTCGTCCTGCGCTTCAGCTGGGAGCAGGTGCTCAGCGATCCGGCCTGGGTACTGGCGATGGTTCGACGGGCGCTCGCCCGGCCCGACCGACAGGACGGTTCGCATCGTCCAATGAGCTGACCTCGACCAATCGTCCTGCCAACTCGAGACCGTCCTGTTCGTCGGGCCGCATGCCCCTACTCGTAACCGAAAACCTGCGTCCAGTAGATCCCGCGCTCGGAGTCGACCGCGCCGACCCCGATGGCCACCGAGTCGCAGTTGAGGATGTTGCGACGGTGGCCCTGGCTGTCCATCCAGTCATCGACGACATCCTCCGCCGTCGGCTGACCCAGAGCGATGTTCTCGCCCGACCACGACGGGTAGCCCTCCGCCGCGGTTCGCTCCCCCGGCCCCTCGCCCTCCGGGCTGTCGTGGTCGAAGTAGTCGCGCTCGGCCATGTCGGCGCTGTGGCCCTGGGCCGCCGCGACCAGGCGCGCATCGACCCGCAAGGCGTCACATCCCTCCTCCGCCCGTTCGGCGTTGGTGAGCTCGACGACCTCGTTCTCGAGTGGGGTCTGGCCTGTCGGCGGAGGTGACGGGACGGCGGTCGAGGGCTCTGGCGTGGGCGTGGGGGACGGCGTCGGTTCAGACGGCTCCGGCGTGGGCGTCGGTGTCGGCGTGGGAGTGGGCGTGGGGCTGGGAGTCGGCGTGGGCGTCGGGGTCGGCGGCGAGGTCTCCCACGGCCACGGCGCCTTGGTGGAGTCGGTGACGATGACAAGGTCGTCGGATGCACCCGGGTCGCAGCCGACCAGGGCCAGGGACACGGTTGCAGCGATCACGACGGAGGAGACGGCCTGCCGCACGTACACGATTCCTCTTCTCAGCGACTCACGTACTCCCCCTTGTAGCGGCGCCCAGGGTACGAGGGTGCGCAGCGACACGCCAGGGCGGGCCGATCCGTCAGACGCCGAGGACCTCCAATCCCGGGATTCGGGCGGGTAAGCCCTTCATCCTGGGTGACCACCGGCCAGCCGTACGCGATCGCCGTCACCGCGATCCAGGAGTCGTTGATCTCCCCAGCCGTAGTCAAGCGTCACGTCAGCGACGGCGGCGAACCACCGCCCAGACGATGACGATCACCACCACGAGCGCGACGACCGGTGCCAGGCGCTTGGCGAGCGAACCCCCTGCGACGTCGAGCAGGTCGATCGCCTCGGGTGTGGGTCGGCCCTGCTTCACGTCCTCGCGTGCTGCGGCGGTGGACGGAGGATCGGCCTCTGCGGTCGGCCGAGCGCCGTCGCCCGCAGCCGCCCGGGCTGATGAGCCATCGGCGGCCGCACTGGCGGCAGGCGCCTGCTCACCCGATGCGGCCGCCCCACCCTCGGCGAGTGTCGTCGCCAGGCAGTCGGCGAACTGCCCGATCAGCTTGTTGCCGACGTCGTTCATCACACCGCGGCCGAACTGGGCAGGCTTGCCGGTGATGGCCAGATCGGTGACGACGTTGACCCGGGTGGAGCCATCCTCGTCGGTCATCTGCGCCGTGACAGTGGCGGCAGCCGTGCCGGAGCCACGGGTCTCCCGACCCTTGGCCTCGACCACGGCCCGGTGGGCAGCGGCATCCTTCTCCAGGAAGGACGCCTTGCCCGCATAGGCCACCGTGATCGGCCCTACCTTGACCTTGACGTTGCCGGTGAACGAGTCGCCGTCGACCGTGTCGACAGAGGCACCCGGCATGCAGGGCGCGATCGTCTCGACGTCGAGCAGGGCCTCCCAGGCGCGGTCTACGGCGACGGGGACCGTGAACTCGTGCTCGAGCTGCATGACCTCAGATCCCTGCTGCCGCCGTGAGGGCCCGGGCAGTCAAGACCTGGGCCAGGTGCGTCCGGAAGTCGGCCGACGCGTGCGGGTCGCTGGACGGACTGGTCCCGTCGCCTGCCGAACCGGCCGCTGCCGCGACGGCTTCGGTCGTGGCGGCCGAACCCACCAGTGCCTGCTCGACCGCACGCGCCCGCACCGGCGTCGGCCCCATGTTGACCAGGCCCACACGAGCATCACCCACGTCGCCGTTCGCGCGCTGCACGACGGCCACGACACCGACCAGGGCCCACGCCTGCGCGACCACGTTCAACTTCTCGTATCGGTGCCCCCAGCCGTCACCCAGCTTCGGGATCGACACCGACACGAGCACCTCGTCGGGCTGTATCGCCGTCTGGAGGTAGTCGATGAAGAACTCGCCGGCCGCAATCGTGCGCCGTCCCCCCGACCCCGCCACCTCCATCGAGGCGTCCAGGGCGAGCGCGAGCGCCGGCAGGTCGCTGGCGGGGTCGGCGTGGGCGATGGAGCCGCCGAACGTTCCCCGGTGACGGACCGCCGGGTCGGCCACAGTCTCCGTGACCTCCGCGACGACCGGGCAATGGGTACGCACCAGCGGGTCGCGCATGACCTCGTCGTGCGTTGTCGCCGCACCGATCACCAGCCGGTCCCCGTCCTCACGCACACCGCGCATCGCGTCGATCCGGCCGACGTCGACGAGCACCGAGGGGTACGCGAGCCGCATCAGCAGGAGCGGGATCAGGCTCTGACCGCCGGCCAGGACCTTCGCCTCGTCACCGTGGTCGCGCAGCGCCCCGAGCGCCTCGTCGACCGAGCCGGCGCGGACGTAGTCGAACTCCGCCGGGATCATCGCGGCTCTCCCTTCGCGGCATTGATCGCCTGCCAGACGTGCATCGGCGTACACGGCATCTCGACGTCGTTCACGCCCCGTGGGCGCAAGGCGTCGACCACCGCGTTGACGACCGCCGGAGTCGAGGCGATCGTGCCCGCCTCGCCGACACCCTTGACCCCCAGCGGGTTCGTCGTCGACGGTGTCTCGGTCCGGTCGGTGGTGAACGACGGCAGGTCCGCCGCGCTGGGGACCAGGTAGTCGACCAACGTGCCCGTGACGAGGTTGCCGTCGCCGTCGTAGACCGCGCCCTCGAACAACGCCTGCGCGATGCCCTGGGCGACACCGCCGTGCACCTGTCCCTCGACCACCAGCGGGTTGACGACCTTGCCGACGTCGTCGACGGCGACGTACTGCTTCAGCGCGACCGCGCCGGTCTCGGTGTCGACCTCGACGTGGGCCAGGTGCGTACCGTGCGGGAACGAGAACGTCACCGGGTCGACGATCGCGTCGGCGGACAGCACCGGGTCCGCACCGTCGGGAAGGCTGTGCGCCGTGAACGACGCGAACGCCAGTTCCTGGATGGTCTTCGACGAGTCCGGCGAGCCCCTGACGGTGAACGTGCCCGCCGAGAACTCCAGGTCGGACGGGTCGCACTCGAGCTGGTGCGCGGCGAGGACGCGGGCCTTCTCGACCACCTTCTCGCTGGCCTTCACGATGGCCATGCCACCGACCGCAAGCGACCGGGAGCCGTAGGTGTCGAGCCCCACCGGAGCGGTACGGGTGTCTCCGTGCACCACGAGCACATCGTCGAAGGCAACACCGAGGGCATCGGCCGCGATCTGGGCGAACGTGGTCTGGTGTCCTTGGCCGTGTGGGGACGTCCCGGTGACGACCTCGACCTTGCCCAGCGGCAGGATCCGGACGGTGGCGGCCTCCCAGCCGCCGGCCACGTAGCCCACCTTGCCGAGCCAACGCGACGGCGCCAGCCCGCACATCTCGGTGTAGGTGGAGACGCCGATGCCGACCTGCACCGGATGGTCGCGATCCCGACGCTCCTGCTGCTCACGCCGGAGCTCGTCGTAGCCCAGCAACGCCATGGCGCGGTCGGTCGCGGCCTCGTAGTTGCCCGAGTCGTACTCGAGCCCGCACACCGTCGTGTACGGGAACTCGTCGTGCCCGATCCAGTTCTTACGGCGCAGCTCGATCGGATCCATCGACAGCTCGACCGCGAGCTCGTCCATGATCCGCTCGATCACGTAAGTGGCCTCCGGCCTCCCCGCGCCGCGGTACGCATCGGTCGGCGTCGTGTTGGTGAAGACGCCGGTGCAGGCGAAGTCGTGGGCCTCGAACTTGTAGATGCCGGGGTACATGTAGCGGCCGAGCAACGGGATCGACGGAGTCAGCAGTTGCAGGTACGCACCCATATTGGCGGTGAGGCCGACCTTGAGCCCGAGCACGGTGCCGTCACGCATCGCGGCGATCTCCACGTCCTGGATGAGATCGCGGCCGTGAATGGTGACCTGGAAGTTCTCGCTGCGGGTTTCGGTCCACTTGACCGGGACGCCCAGCTTCTTGGCGAGGACGAGGCCGATGGCCTCCTCGGCGTAGACGTCGAGCTTGGAGCCGAAGCCTCCGCCGACGTCAGGCGCGATGACGCGGATGCTCTGCTGGGGGACGCCCGCAACCAGTGCCATGAAGATCTGGACGAAGTGCGGCACCTGCGTGGACGACCAGATCGTGTACTCGCCGGTGGCCGGATGCGGTTCGACGACGACGGAGCGCGGCTCGATGGCGCTGGGGATCAGCCGCTGGTTGAGGTACCGGCGCTCGACGACGACCTCGGCCCGGCTTCGCGTGGCCGCGTAGTCGCCGTGGCTCTCGGAGAAGGTGAAGCACCGGTTCGCGGGCACGTCGTCGTGAACCAGCGGGGATCCGTCGGCCAATGCCGTCTCCATGTCGAGCACGGGGTCGAGCGCCTCGAAGTCGAACGCGACGGCCTCCAGGGCGTCAGCGGCAGCCTCCCGGCTGGTTGCAGCGACCACGGCAACGCCGTCGCCGACGAAGCGCACCTTGTCGGTGGCCAGCGGCAAGTGTGGCGGTGTCTTCAGATCTTCCGACACCGTCCAAGCCGTGGGCAGCGAACCCCAGTCGTCGGCGAGATCGGCTCCGCTGAACGCGCCGACGATGCCGGGGCGCTCGCGGGCCGCGCTGACGTCGACCCGGGTGATGCGCGCGTGGGCCGCCGGACTGCGCACGACGGCCAGGTAGAGCATGCCGGGCAGGGTGAGGTTGTCGGTCCACCGGGTCCTGCCGGTGATCAGGTGGGCGTCCTCGCTACGGAGGCGGGCCTGGCCGACCTCGGGCGCGGCGCCCTCGACGAGCGCGGTCATGCCGGCACCTCCTCACGCGACGCGGCAGCGGCTTCCGGGGTTCCCGCCTTCGCCGCCTGTTGCACGGCGCGGACGATGTTCTGGTAACCGGTGCAGCGGCACAGGTTGCCCTCGAGCCCCTTGCGGATCTCCTGCTCGCTGGGGTCGGGGTTGTTCGCGAGCAGGTCGACCGCCGCCATGATCATGCCTGGCGTGCAGTAGCCGCACTGGAGTGCGTGACACTCGTGAAAGGCCTGCTGCATCGGGTGGAGTCCACCGTCGGCGCCGGCCAACCCTTCCACCGTTGCGATCTCGCCCCCGTCGGCCTGGACCGCGAGTACCGCGCAACTCTTGACGCTTACGCCGTCCAGGAGAACGGTGCAGGCGCCGCAGTTGGAGGTGTCGCAGCCGACGACGGTGCCCACCTTCCCGGCGCGGTCGCGAAGATAGTGCACGAGCAGGACTCGGGGCTCGACGTCGTCCTCGTGCCGGACTCCGTCGACACTGACGCTGATCCTGGCCACTTGCTCCTCCTTCGCGTCGGGTACGCGGCGATCAGGAGGGACGGCGCGTCAGGACCTGCCGGCACCCTCCGGCACGCGGATCAGGGATTGCTCGTGCTGCCCATGGGGCATCCCTTCGTGGCTCACGCCTTGCTCGCCACCCTAGGCACCGCGAGGCCGCCGCGTAAGACCCTTGACGAGGAAACGACGGGTGCGGCGGGCGGCGACCGCGGTCGGGCGAGTTAGCCTGCCCGTAGATCGTGGACGCGAGGGGCAGGGGGTCTGCGATGTCCGAGATGCCGAACGATTCGGCCGGCCGGACGAACCACGCCCGTGGCCAAGCGCGACCGGCCGATCCCGACCAGACCGCCCGCCAGACGGCAGCGCTGGAACGCGAGATCGACCTCTCGTTGCGGCGCGCGGACGACGCCACGATGGGCCGCCCCGTCCGGCGTCGTCGGCCGCGCTGGCTGATCGCCACGGCGATCGTGCTGGCACTCGGCCTGGCTGTCGCCGCGACGCTGGCGGCGTATCTCTGGCGGACGACCGACGAGTGGATGACGGAGTCCGACCGCCTCGAATCGGTGGCCACCGACCTGGCTGCCGAGCGGGACGCGCTGACAGCCGATCTCGATCAGGCCGAGCGGGACCTCGCCGCCACCGAGGAACAACTCCGCGAGGCCCAGGATCGCATCACCGCACTTGCCGAGGAGAAGGCCCAGACCGCGGACGAACGCGAGGTGGCCCGCCTGATCGCGGGCAACGTCGCGGGGGTCGCCAACCAGCTCGAGGTCTGCGTCCGCGGCCAGGGCCAGCTGATCACCGCACTGGAGGACGTCGAGGCGTATGACCCCGTCTCCGTGTCCGAGTTCGCGCGGCAGGTCGCCGATGCCTGCAACCAGGCACTCGCAGGCAGCGAGGAGATCAAGCGGCAGTTGGGGATCGAGTGAGACTGTTGCGCCTGGCGCCGTTGTGCGTAGCCATCGTCCTGGCCGGCTGCGGAGAACTGCCCGAGCTGCCACCGATGCCGGACCCGGTCGCGATCGGCGAGACGACCGCGGCGCCCTCTCCGGGTCCTGGCTCGACCACGCTGTCACCGGACGGGTTCCGGACCACCGAGCGGGTCGCCGTCCGGGTCCGCAAGGTCGGTTGCGGTGGCGTGAGCACGGGCAGCGGGTTCGCCGTGTCCGAGGACGTCCTGGTCACCAACCGGCACGTCGTGGCCGGCGCCGACACCCTGCAGGTGAGTACGTACGACGGGCAGGACCTGCTGGTCGAAACGGCCGGCGCCGCCGTCGTGGCGGACCTCGCGATCGTGCGCACCCGTTCGGCCCTGCCTGCAGCGGTCACGCTGGCCCAGTCGGACCCCGAGGTGGGCGACCCGGTCGAGGTGGTGGGGTATCCCGGTGGCGGGCGACTGACGTCCAGCACCGGCACCGTACTGGGCTTCGACGAGGACCCGCTGGACGCGAACGCGGGGCAGATCGTCGTGACCGACGCGGCCGCCGAGCCCGGGTCGTCGGGCAGCCCGATGTACGACGGGTCCGGGCTCGTGGTCGGCGTCGTCTACGCGGCGACGGAGGACGGAACCCGGTCCTTGGCCGTGCCGGTCTCGACACTGCACACGATGCTCGACCAGGCCAGCGTCGCCAGTGACGTCCCGCCCTGCGAGTAGCCGCTCCCGGCCGACCAGCCCGACGGTGTCTCGTCGATGGCGGGTGCGAGGATTCACCGGATGAGCGCCGACCTCCTCTCGAACCGGGCCCTGAACCGCGCCACGCTCGCCCGACAACTGCTCCTGGATCGGTCGACCATGACGCCCCTCGAGGCGGTCGAGCACCTGGTCGGCCTGCAGGCCCAGAACCCGCTCGATCCCTACCTCGCCCTGTGGTCTCGCCTCGACGGGTTGGACCCGCACAAGTTCGGGCGCCTGCTCGAGGACAGGTCGCTCGTGCGGACCGTCGTCATGCGATCCACCATCCACCTCGTCAGCGCCGACGACGCGTTGTTCCTCCGGCCGCTCACCCAGCCGGTGATGATGATGGAGATCTCCCGGCATCCCGAGTACGCACCCCAACTCGTCGGCGTCGACATGGAGCCGGTTCTCGCCTACGCCCACCCGCTGCTCACCGAGACACCGATGTCCGGGCGAAGGCTGCGAGAGGCCCTGGCCGAGCGCTTTCCCGACCTGCCCGCGGCAGCCATCGCCTACGCCTGCCGCTGCTACCTGCCCCTGGTCCAGATCCCGCCGCGCGGAGTCTGGGGCAAGGCCCTCCAGGTCACGTCGACACCTCTCGACACGTGGCTCGGGCGACCGCTGCGCACCGACGCCACGATCGACGAGGCCGTGCTCCGTTACCTGGCCGCCTTCGGCCCGGCCATCGTCGCCGACCTTGCCACCTGGTCGCGGCTGACCGGGTTCCGCGAGGTCGTCGACCGGCTGCGTCCGCAGTTGCGGACGTTCACCGACGAGAAGGGGCGCGAACTCGTCGACCTGCCCGACGCTCCGACACCCGACCCCGACACGCCGGCACCTGTGCGCTTCCTGCCCGAGTACGACAACGTGCTGCTGTCCCACGCGGACCGCAGCCGGTTCGGCGAGGACGCCAAGATGTTCGCGTCCGACCTGGGCGCCTTCAAGGGCTCGGTGCTCGTGGACGGCATGGTGCGGGCCATCTGGCACCACGAGGTGGACAAGGACACCGGAACCGCGACGGTTTCCGTCCACCACGTCCCCCTGTCGAAGACGTCCGTGCGGGCGGTCGAGGCCGAGGGTCTTCGTGTCGCCCGGTTCTGGCACGCCGGCGCGGACAGCCACGAGGTCCGCATGACGCCGATCGGCTGAAACAACCGGCCTCACTTGTCGGCAGTGCCGAGGGTCGCTACACAATGGAAGGGTGACCGAGTTGCCGGACCGTCCGGACCGTCCCGTACTGCGGGCCGACTGGACCGACCTGCCAGGCGACCCCGATCCCGCCGACCGGGCGATGATCGCCCATGCCACGGCAGCCGCCGTACTCAGGGTCGGCCGCGACACCGGTCCCGATCCCGAACGAACCCGCCGGCTGGTCGGTCTCGCCGACGACGTCGGCATCGACGACATCGCCGCGCTGTGGTGCGACGCAGGTGCCGGCACGCTGCCCGGCACCCTCTGGTCGCTCTACCTCCTGCGCACCTGGGTGCACCGGGACGGGATCGAGGCGGCCCGCCTGTTCGCCGCCGGGCAGCGGGTTGCCGAGGTGTCGACGGCCGTCGCCGGGGTCGCCGAACCGCCCGGCCCGCGCGAGGTCGCCGAGGTCGGCGACGCCGTCCTGACCAGCGCATTCGACGGCGATTTCGCGATCGCGCTCGAGCGGGCCGCCGCGTTCTGTCGTGTCGTCGCCGCTGGCCGGGCGCATCTGGCCGACGACTGCACCGACGAGAACGAGGGAGTGCGGCAGACCAGGCTGGCCGACGGCAACCTCCGGATGGCCCAGGAGCTCGAGCACGCCGCCGCGCTGTGGCGCGATGGAGAGCTCACCTGACGGCCGACCACTTGGGAACATCCTCGCGGTGGAGTAAGTTCTGCTATCGGCGACAGCCCGCACGGGTTCTCGTCAGGCGTCGCACCGCGGTAACCCCGGGTCCCACCTAGAGCCGCTGCGAGCGGCCGTTGCGCCGAGAGGCGTTCCCGGTGAGACGTCTCCACGTCGGGCGGCCCCGGTCCACGTGACCGGGGCCGTTCCCGTCCTCAGTCCCAGCCGAGCTCGTGCAGGCGATCGTCGTCGATGCCGAAGTGGTGTGCCACCTCGTGCACCACCGTCACCTGGATCTCGTCGACGACGTCGTCGTACGACTCGCAGATCCGCAGGATCGGCAGGCGGAACAGCCGGATCGTGTCGGGCAGGACGCCGGCGTACCAGCCGTCGCGCTCGGTCAGGGGCGTTCCCTCGTAGAGGCCCAGCAGCCCGGGAGAGTCCTCGGGTGCCTCGTCCTCGACCAGGACGACGACGTTGTCGATGACGCGGGACAGTTCCGCCGGGATGGTGTCCAGCGCTTCCGCGACGAGTTCCTCGAACTCCGCGGCCGTGACATCGAGCACGCTGACCAGTCTCGCGGGTGCCGCCACAGCGCGATACGGCGGCACTGTGTTACGAACGTGGCGTGATCGCCGCGTCGACTCCGCCGACGCCCGCCGTGTCCCGGCTGCCGAGCTGGGTTCGGCGGGCGGCTCCGTGGGTCGCCACCGTCCTCGCGGCCCTTGTCGGCGCGTGGCTCGCTCTGGTGGTGGCCGGCACCACTCACGCCGCCGTCGGGCCGTTCGGCGTCGATGCCGCGATCAAGCCCGCCTGGGGCGGCGAGACGGTGCTCGAGGTGGATCCGATCGGCACGCTGGTGTTGGACACCCACAACGCCCCCCTCGAGGTCGGGGTCTCCGTCCGCACGGTCGACGTCGAACGCGTGCGTGACATCGTCAACGACCCGACGTCCCTGTCCGGGATCGACGATCGGGTGGTCGAAGACCTGCAGGACGTTCTGCTGCGGGCCGCGGTCCGTGCGGCCGTTGTGGCACTGATCGGGGCCCTCGTGGTGGGTGGCCTCGTGCTGCGGTCGTGGCGGCGAGCCTTGATCGCCGGTGCCGTCGCCCTCGGGATCGTGGCGGGCTCTTACGGGCTGGCGGCGCTGACCTTCGACCGCGACGCCGTTCGCGAGCCTCGGTTCACCGGCCTGCTCACGACCGCGCCGCAGCTGGTCGGGAGCGCCGAGGCCATCGCCTCCAACTTCGACGCGTACGCGGACCAGCTGGCGAGCATCGTCACCAACGTCGGCCGCCTCTACGACACGGCGCTGACGCTGCCGACGTTCGCTCCCGATGACGACACCATCCGGCTGATGCACGTGTCCGACCTCCACCTGAACCCGAGCGCATGGGACGTGATCCGGGCCGTCGCCGAGCAGTACGACGTCGACGTGATCGTCGACACCGGCGACATCGCCGATCACGGCACCGGGCCGGAGTCCGCCTACGTCACGCCGATCGCCGGGCTCGGGCGTCCGTACGTCTTCGTCAAGGGCAACCACGACTCGATCGTGACGCAGGCGGCGGTGGCCGAGAACGCCAACGCCGTCGTGCTCGCCGGCGACCCGGTCGACGTGGCCGGGCTGACCTTCATCGGCGCTCCCGATCCGCGGTTCACCCCCGACCAGACCACCCGCGGCACGGCCGACCAGGACCTCCGCCGCAGCACCGAGGAGCTGGCCGACGAGGCCCGCTCCCTCGATCCACACGCCGACATCCTCGTCTTCCACGACCCGACCTACGCCGAGCTCTTCGACGGCGCGGCGCCGCTCGTGCTGGCCGGTCACGCACACCGGCGGCAGACGGTGGTGCTCGACGAAGGCACCAGGGTCATGGTCCAGGGTTCGACCGGTGGGGCCGGACTGCGCGCACTCGAGGGCGAGGATCCGACGCCGGTCACCCTGTCGGTGCTCTACCTCAACCCGGAGTCCAGGCAACTGGTGGCGTGGGACGACATCACGTTGGGCGGCCTGGGCCTCACCAGCGCGGAGATCCAGCGCCATTTGGCCGACGAGGACAACGACGACGGTGCTTCCGACAACGGCGACTCCGACGACGGCGGCGATGCCGGCAGGCCCGACGAAGGCACGACCAGCAGTCCCTCCCCCTCCCCATGATCATGTCGACTTTGCATCCCTATCCGGCAGCAAAGTCGCCATGATCACCAGCAGTGGCCGGGGGCTGGCCCGGTTTGGAGAAGGCCGGACGGACGGCCTATGCTTTGCCGGTCCCCGACGACGACGAGCCACGGGCAATCCGTCCCGGTGAAGTCCCCATCGTCTAGCGGCCTAGGACTCCGCCCTTTCAAGGCGGCAGCGCGGGTTCGAATCCCGTTGGGGGCACGTACGACGCAAGGTCCTGTGGAGCAGTTGGAGTGCTCGCCGCCCTGTCAAGGCGGAGGTCGCGGGTTCAAGTCCCGTCAGGACCGCTAGCATCACCCCAGGTCAGAGGCCTAGCGCCAAAGACTTGGCGCGGATCGCTTCTTGGCGGGACACGTTGCGGGACACAAGATGCGCTAGCCTCAGGCCCCGTGGGTCGTCGTAACCGACAGCGCGGCACGATCGACAGGCGGCCCAGCGGGAGCGTCCGGGTCCGCGTGTACGCGGGCATCGACCCGGTCACGAAGAAGCGACATGAGCTGATCGAGCACATACCCGCTGGGCCGAAGGCCGAGGCCCTCGCAGAGGCCGCGCGGGTACGGCTGGTCAATCAGGTCAACGAGCGGCGGCACCCGCGCACAACCGCGACGGTGGCCCGGCTACTGGAGCGCTACCTCGGCGAGCTGCGCGTCGCCCGCAAGACCTTGCACACGTACCGCGGATACATCGACAAGCATGTCCTCCCCTACTTGGGGAACCAGAAGGTCGGCCAGGTTGACGCCGACACCCTGGACTCGCTGTACGCCGAGCTCATGCGATGCCGTGATCACTGCGACGGCAAGACAGGCCGTACTGATCACCGAACTCGCCGCCCACATGATTGTGACGACCGCTGCACCCCGCATACGTGTCAGCCGCTGGCGGAGTGGACGGTGCGGAAGATCCACTGGATCCTGTCAGGCGCGTTCCGCCGTGCCCAACGGTGGAACTGGGTGGCGACTAACCCCATGA
>JBOGDU010000101.1:0-20136 GCA_050743145.1 Jiangellaceae bacterium
GAGCCACCCTGGAGATCTCGAACCCTGCACAGGTCGCGATGATCGACAAGGTCGAGGTCGGGCGGCGGGTGAGTCCTCGGCTGCGTGTGGCGTTCGAGGTCACCGATGCCGAGAGCGTGACCAGAGATCTGGTGGAGGGCGGCGCGGAGTTGATCGCGGCGCCGACCGTGACCCCGTGGCAGTCGCTCAACTCGCGGCTTTCAGCGCCGGCGGGTCTGCAGATCACAGTGTTCGAGGAATTGGGCGACGCGGTTGAGCCGTGACCCCGAGCGCACTGCCGAGGCACGCACGCTGAACCGCTGCATGGGCCACTCGGTGTGACCCTGCGAGCAGCGGTTCAGCGCGCGCGCTGCGGCTGGGCGTACGCTCGTCCGCCCGACGGACCTATCGGACGGGCTCCTGCCCGGTGTCGGTGACCTCCGTGGGCATGCCGATCACGGAGACACCGGTAGCGGCATTCGCGCCACGACCGATCATCTCGTAGGCATCCGGCCGCGACGTCCTGAGGAACCGCGCCCACCAGAGGCCGAGCGCCGCGACAACGACGTAGATGCCAGGGAGAATCCAGCGCAGCGGATCGTCGGACGCCACCCCGATCAGCGTCTCGTAGTTCGCGATGGCGAGGATGACAACGATCACCAGTGCGATCGCGGCCAGGACTGGCGCGATGATCCGCCGCCATGCGTTTTCACCAGACGGCTCGCGGGCGAAGAACGAGATCACGGCGAACGCGGTGATGGCGATCAGCACCAGGACACCGAATCCACCGGTGGTGCCGGCGTAGAAGAACAGCTGAACGAGAGGGTCGAGGTCGAAGACGGCATAGATCAGGATGACGGCCAGGCCCACGATGCTCTGGATGACCGACGCCACGACCGGAGCACCCGAGCGAGGAGATGTCTGGCCCAACGCGCCGACGAGGACGCGTTCCCTACCGAGAGCGAAGCCGTATCGAGCGCACGTGTTGTGGAAGGAGATCATCGCAGCGAGCACGGATGTCACGAAGAGCGTCTCACCGATCGTCACCCACGTGCCGCCGAGGAACATGTCGGCCAGGACGAAGATCGTCCCCGGTCCGTTCTCCTGCGTGAAGGCGACGATCTCGTCCGGACCTGTGGCCACCGACATCGCCCAGGACGAGAGCACGTACACGAAGCCGATGATCAGGATGGATAGGTAGGTCGCCAGCTGGATCGTGCGACGAGCGTTACGTGACTCTTCGGAGTAGACCACCGAGGCCTCGAATCCGACGAATCCCAGCACCGCGAGAATCAAGATGGCACCGACGCCGGATTCGAACAGGTTCCCAATGGCCAGCGTGTCGAAGGTCACCTCTCCGTCAGCGGGATTCCCCAGCGAGGCGAACGAGTAGATGAGGATGATCGCCATCTCGGTCAGCAGCAGGACCGCGAGCACCTTTCCGTTGATGTCGATGCGAAGTACACCGAGCACGGCGACGATGGCCCAGGCCACGAGCGCGATCACCCACCATTCGACCGTGAGGTCGAACCATCTTTCGACCAGCGGGGCGGCTGCCACCCCGACGATGCCGTAGAGGCCGACCTGGAGAAGGTTGTAGGCGAGCAGCGCCATGTACGCCGCAGCAACGCCGGGGGGCTTGCCCAGGCCGTGGGTGACGTAGGTGTAGAACGCACCGGCATTGGTGACGTGTCGTGACATGGCGACGTAACCGACGCTGAACAAGGTCAACAGCAGGGCGATGGCGACGAACGCCACCGGTAGGCCGATGATGCCCGTCACCGCGTAGCCGGTTGTCACGACACCCGCGACAACGGTCAACGGCGTGGCCGCGCTCAGCACGAAGAAGACGACGGACGGGACACCGAGCCTGTTGTGAGCGAGTGTGCGCGAAACACTGTCGGCGCCCAGTCTGCTCGAATGGGACATTGGGTACTCCTTGTACGTAGGAGGGGTGTCTCACTTGTGAGGGCTGAGGGTCGTATCACCCACAGCTGCCTCGGTATGGGCTAGGACCTCGCGCAGCGACATCGGCAGCGATGCCAGTGCAGCGGAAACATGGCGCAGTGTGACAGTGTCTCCCTCCCACCACACGTGTCTGGTGAGGCCGGTCACAGCGACCAGCCCGGCGAGCATGGCGTCCGAGAAGCTCAACGGATCACCTCGGCGGACCAACTGGTTGAGCCGGTCCGCCGGCCACACCGCTTCGTTCAGGTCGGTTGGCAGATAACGGACGCTGGTGCCACCCAACAGGCGGCGACTCTTGGTCGGTTCGACCTGACCAGCGCGAGTGAGCCGGACGCCGACCCGTTCGACCGCACCCTGAGCGAGGAACGCAAGCCACGTGTGCAGCGAACGGTCCTGCCGTTCCGCGCGCAGCTGGCGGAGAATCCGGTAGGCGAGGTCGTCTTCGGGAGGGCCCGAGTCGACCAGGTTCAGCGTCCCCGACGCGACGTCGACGTTGCCGCTGAGCACCAGTTCGCCCACCAGAGCTCCCGCGAGCCCGAGGCCGGCAGCACGTGCGTGCAGGCGCAGCTTGCCCGTTTGTCCATCATGGACAATGAAGAAGAACTCATCCGCAAGGGCCACGCCGACCCCATCTCCAACCTGCAGAAGCCACGCGAGGGAGCTATCGAGACCGCACCGACCAGCCCGCCAGACATCGTCGGTCCCGCCGCCGTAGGGCCGACCCCGTTCCCACGTCGGCGTGACTGCAGCCTGGCTCGTTGACTGGGGGCGTTGCTCGCAGTTTCGCGATCAGATCCACGCCCGGTAGTTTGTCGATCGGCGTGGTGCAAGACAAGCCTTCTCGCGGGTAACGTTCCGCAAGGTTGAAGATGCCCGCCCCGAAACGCTCGCCAGGCCTTGCGAACCTGCGTCCTGAGGACCCAGGCCCGCCGGCCGGAGACGGCGCCGATGACGGCGCGTGAGGATGGTTCGATGTCCGGCGTACCAACCGGTTCCCCCGTCACGACGGTGCAGTCCGCGGCCGCGACGCATCCGCTCCAACGGCTGTCGGCCGACGAGATCCGCGCCGCCCGTGCTCTGTTCGACCGTGCGGGTCTGATCACTGCGACGACCCGGTTCGCGCTACTGGGACTGGAGGAACCCGACAAGCAAACGGTGCTCGACTTCGCCAGTGGGGACTCCGTCGAGCGGCGTGTGCGTGCGGTGCTCCTGGACATCGCCACCGGTGGTTCGCGGATCGCTGTGGCGTCGCTCGGTAGCGGCGAGGTCGACTCGATCATGGACGTGGATCCGGCTGTCGACGGACAGCCGCCGATCCTCGACGAGGAGCTCGCGACGGTCGACGAGATCGTCAAGGCCGACCAGGGCTGGCGGGAGGCGATGGCTCGCCGCGGCGTCACCGACCTCGACCTGGTGCGGCCGTGTCCGCTGTCGGCGGGCAACTTCGGCATCCCGGGTGAACAGGGCCGGCGCGTCGTGCACGTCCTGTCCTTCCTCCAGCACCGGCCCGAGGATCACTGCTGGGCCCACCCCATCGACGGCCTCGTGGCCTACGTCGACCTGATCGAGCGACGGGTCATCGAGCTGATCGAGCACGAGATCATGCCGGTGCCGGAAGAGGAGGCCAATGTCGACGACCCCGCCTACACCGGTGCGCCTCGCACGACCTTGAAGCCGATCGAGATCACCCAGCCGGAGGGGCCGAGCTTCACCGTCGACGACGACGTCGTGACCTGGGAGAACTGGACGTTCCGTGTCGGCTTCGACCCGCGCGAAGGTCTCGTTCTTCATCAGGTCTCCATCCGGGACGGGGATCGCGTTCGGCCGGTCATCTACCGCGCCTCGATCGCGGAGATGGTCGTCCCGTACGCGGATCCCAGCCCGGTGCGCTTCTGGCAGAGCTACTTCGACGCCGGGGAGTATCTCCTCGGCACGCAGGTCAACTCTCTCCAGCATGGCTGCGACTGCCTCGGCGAGATCCACTACTTCGACGCCGTTCTCGCCGACGCCGACGGGCACCCCCGCGAGGTCCACAACGCGATCTGCATGCACGAAGAGGACTTCGGCGTGCTCTGGAAGCACACCGACATCTTCACCGAGTCGGCGGAGACGAGGCGTCAGCGCCGCCTGGTGATCTCGTTCTTCGTCACCGTCGGTGTCTACGACTATGGCTTCTACTGGTACCTGTACCTGGATGGCACGATCCAGCTCGAGGTGAAAGCCACCGGAGTCGTGTTCACCTCGGCGTATCGCGCAGACAGCCCCTACGCCAGCGAGATTGCCCCGGGACTCGGCGCGCCCTACCACCAGCACCTCTACTGCGCCAGGCTCGACATGATGGTCGACGGGCCGACGAACACCGTCGACGAACTCGACGCCGAGCCCATCGCCGTCGGTCCGGCAAACCCGCACGGCAACGCGTTCACCCGCCGGACTACCCGATTGCATTCCGAGTCGGAAGGGGCACGCACCGCCAACCCGGCAATCGGCCGGACCTGGCGAATCTCGAATCCGAACCGGACCAACCGCCTGGACCAGCACGTGGGATACGAGCTGCGTGCCGAAGGGCAGCCGCTGCTGCTGGCCGACCCGTCCTCGTCCACGGTGCGTCGCGCGGCCTTCGCGACGAAGAGTCTGTGGGTCACTCGCTACGACCCGGCAGAGCGGTACCCAGCCGGAGAATTGATCAACCAACACCCCGGTGGCGCAGGCCTGCCGGAGTATGCGGCCAAGAACCGACCGATCGACGGCGAGGACATCGTCCTGTGGCACACGATCGGCGCCGTCCATTTCCCCCGGCCGGAGGACTGGCCGGTGATGCCGGTCGATCACTGCGGCTTCACCCTCAGGCCGGTCGGCTTCTTCGACCGCAACCCGACCCTCGACCTGCCGGCACACCACGGTGACCACTGCGCGCCCGATTGAGGTGTGCGGCTTCCTCAGGAGCCGAGGTCGGCAGCCGACTTGGCCCCGCGACCGCGCAGCCACTGGACCACCTCGTCGGCCTTGCTGCGCTTCGCCGCATCCAGAGGGGTGAGCTCTTCCCAGGTCGGTAGCCAGTCCACGTCGGCACCGCGGTCGAGGAGATACTCGGCGCTGCGCTGCTGTCCGCCGTGGCAGGCCATCCAGAAGGCGCGGTTCACCTCGTCAGGCACAGGTGGCGTCGGGCCGGCGAAGTAATCCTCCACGCGGTCCATCAGGCCGAGGGCCGCGGCGTCGGACAGTCTGGTCTGTGCACCGCGTTGGACGAGCCGATGCGCGGTCTTCCACTGCGCGAATCCCACGGCGTCGGCAAGGGGCGCGCCTCCACCGAGGACCGCACCCGAGATCTCGATGTCGGCGCCGGCGTCGAGGAGAGCGTCGAGCACGTCGACGTCGTCGCTGCTGGCCGCCCAGTGCAGCGGCGCCTCGCCGTGCGGTCCGCGGAAACGGGCGTTGACATCGGCACCGGCGCCGACCAGCGCGGCCACGGTCTCCGCCCCCCGGGGGAAGTGGCCCGGCCAATCGGTCGCGACGTGCAGGAGCGTGCGCGACATCCCGTGGGGATCGTCGTCGCCGAGCCGCACGGTCGCAAGATCGGCGTTCTCGGCCAGCAGCCGCTTCAGTGTCAGAACGTCGCCCGCGTGGATCGCCTCGACGACGGCGACGGCGAGCGGCTCCTCAGTGCTGATGGTCACCATGCGAATCCTCCGATCGGCCGACCTCGGTGTCAGCCTGTGGTGGCAAGGAACTGGGTGGCGGCCAGTTCGCCATACAGCGGGTCGGCGACGACCAGTTCGGCGTGGCTGCCGACCGCGCGTATCTTCCCGGCGTCCATGACCACGATCCGGTCGGCCATGGTCACGGTGGACAGTCGGTGCGCAACGACGAGAACCGTCGTCGTGCGGGCAGCCTCGGCGACGGTCTCGCGCAGCGCCGCCTCGTTGACCGCGTCGAGCTGGGACGTCGCCTCGTCGAGAAGGAGCAACCGGGGCCTGCGCAACAGCGCACGGGCGATGGCCACGCGCTGCCGTTCGCCGCCGGACACCTTCATGCCGCGGTGCCCCACGGTCGTCTCCAGCCCTTCGGGCAACGCGGCGACCATGCCCTCGAGCCGGGTCGTCCGGAGCGCCCTCCGCAGCTCGTCGTCGCCGGCTTGCGGCGCACCGTAGATCAGGTTCTCCCGCAGCGTGCCCGACAGAACAGGTGCGTCCTGCTCGACGTACCCGATGGCCGCGCGGAGTTCCGCGACCGGCCAGTCGCGTACGTCCCTTCCGTCGACGATCACACGTCCGGCGTCGGGTTCGTAGAACCGCTCTATAAGCGAGAAGACCGTCGTCTTGCCTGCGCCGGACGGTCCAACGAAGGCGGTCATGCCACCGGGCGGGATGGTGAAGCTGACGTCGTCGTGAACCGTCGGCAACTCGCCGGCATAGCGGAACGAGACCCCATCGAACGT
Source organism: Jiangellaceae bacterium (assembly GCA_050743145.1). GTDB lineage: Bacteria > Actinomycetota > Actinomycetes > Jiangellales > Jiangellaceae > DASRTE01. Next base: position 6,386 of record JBOGDU010000101.1, read on the forward strand.
CACTCCCGCAGGCCGGCTGCCTCTGGGTGGCAGGTCGGCGGCGGGGCCGTCCGGCTCGACCGGTAGCGCCTCGGCCTCCTGGATCCGGGCCACCGCGGCGGCGCCGACCTGGTACTGGGTGACCGCGCTCACCAGCTCGTTGACGGGCGGCATCAGGTAGTACACATACAGCAAGAACGCCACGAGGGTGCCCACGCTGATCGCGCCGGAGGCGACCCGCGCACCGCCCACGCTCAGCACGGCGATGAAGGCCACCTGGGCCGCGAGCCCTGCCGTGTTCCCGGCCAGCGCAGACCACTTGGCCGCCCGCACACTCGCGTGCCACGCCTCGGCGGCGGCGCCGTGCACTCGTTCGCCCTCGCGGGCCTCTGCACCAGAGGCTTTGACCGTCCGGAATGCGCCGAACATCCGCTCCAGCGCGGCGCCCATCACGCCTACCGACTCCTGGGCACGGCGGGCCGCCCGGTTGATACGCGGCACCACCAAGCCGATCACCACGCCGGCAAGGACGAGTGCCACCATGGTCACGCCGAGCAGCACCACGTCCAACAGGCCCATCATCACGACGGTCGCGACCAGCGTGAGCAGTCCGGTGACTCCACCGACGAGCGAGTCGGTGGTCACTTCACGCAACAGCGTGGTGTCCGCCGTGACGCGGGACATCAGGTCGCCCGGCTCGGTGCGTTCGACCGCGGAGAGTCGCAGCCGCAGCAACCGCGATACCAAGGAGCGTCGGGCCGCGAGCACGACCGACTCGGCCGTTCGCTGCAGCACGTAGCTTCCGACGGCGCCGATCGCCGCGTTGGCAAAGACCAGCACGGTCATCAGAACGAGCAGTCCGGTCACGGCGCGCTCCGCGCCGAGATCGCCGATCAGCTCTCGCACCACCAAGGGCAGCGCGAGTCCGGTGGCCGCCGTGGCCAGGCTCAGCAGACCGCCGACGACCAGCGCGATCCAGTGCGGGCGCACATAGGACAGGAGTACGCGCCAGGTGGTGCTCACCAGCAGCAGCACCGCCCGCGGTTCGAACGCCGGGACGGGTCGACAGCCGGCGCCGGGCCGGGCAGGTCTGCCACGAGGCGGTCCAGCTCGGCGTAGGTCTTGGCCGAGTAAGCCTGCTCCACACGCTCGGGGTACTCCTCGGGCCTGAGGCGACCCTCGCCCATGGCCGAGGCCAGGCGCTCGACGATTGCGTCGCGGTCGGCGTCCGCGGCGCGCAGAATCTCACGTGTCGGCATGTTCGTCATTCCTCCTCTTATCAGGTGTCGCCCGCCGCCGGGTCGAGCAGTGATCCGAAGGTGGCGACCCCGAGCTGGTACGCGTGCATCTGGTCGAGGACGACGCCGGAGACGTTCGAGTGGGCGCTGTGCCAGGCGGCTGCGGTGTCCTGGCCGGTGAAGAAGTTCAGCACGCCGCAACAGCGGTCGACCGACGGCGTGCGCTCGCCGCAGGTGTCCGCCGTGTCACCGACGACGCCGACGAAGACCACCGCACTGCGTGGCGTCCAGATCTGCCGGCCGTCGGTGATCTCGACGGTCACCGGTTTGCCCGTGTGCGCATCGATCGACCGGACGGTCGTGCTCCGGCCGAGCATCGGGCCGATGCCGAGAGCGTCGATGGCGCACATCGCTGAGACCGTCGGACCATCGTCGATGTCGACGAGGTGGTTGGTCGGAACGCGTGAGAACGGGTACGCGACGGCGATGGCTCCGCTGGCGTCGACCCGCACGAGGTCGCGCTCATGGAGCTCGGCAAGGACTGCTGGATCGAACCGGGTGGGATCGGGCGCTCGTCCGGTCGTGGCGAACGCGAGGAGCGCCGCACGATGCACGATCCGGGCCTCGGGGCTCGCTGCGCGCAACCGCCCTGCCGTGTCGACGTCGAAGACTGGTGGTGTGGGCGTCATCGTTCATCTCTGGTCAAGTTGAGTGCGGAACGGAGCTGCTGGATCGTGGGGGCGCCAGCAGGTCCCGAGGGTGTCTGGTAAATGCGGCAGGCGAGTCCGATCGGCTGGTCCGCATGAGCGAACGGATCGCGACCGTCGATCAGGATGGTGGGTGAGCCGTGGAATACCAGCGCCTCCGCATCGTCCGGCGTGGAGACCACCTGGTAGGACACGCGGACGTCGAGGTCGGCAGCGAGCGCATGAAGCCGCCGGTCGACCAGCCGCCAGTGCGGACAGTCATCGAAGTAGAGGAGCGTGACGTCCATCGTTGTCCTGTCTACAGGTGATGCGGCTACCGTAGAGTTTCCAGTTCACTGGAAGGTCAAGTCTCCGGAGGGATTCAGTTGCTGATCGGTGAGCTGGCGGTGCGTGCGGGGACGACCGCCAAGACGCTGCGCTTCTATGAGCACGTCGGCCTCATGCCCCCACCCGGACGCAACCCGTCCGGATATCGCGACTACCCACTCGAGGCTTTGGAGCGGTTTGCGTTCATTCGCGACGCGCAGGCTGCCGGGTTCTCCCTGCGGCAGATCGGCCAGGTCCTGGGCATCCGTGACGGCGGCGAGCCGCCATGTGAGCACGTCGGCCAACTCATCGATCAGCGCCTGAACCAGCTCGAGCAGCGCCTCGGCGAGCTCCGCCAGGCCCGCGAGACGCTCCGTCAACTCGCCCGCCGCACCGCAGAACTCGACCCGGCGGACTGCCGCGGCTACTGCAGCATCATCGAGGATTCATCCGTACCGATCTGAGCCACCGGGCCCGGCCAGCAGGGTGCAGAGTCACTAGCCTGGGTGCGTGTTGTATCTGGCCCGCCACGGCCAAACCGCGGCGAATGCGGCCGGACTCTTCCTCGGCCGAGCCGACCCGCCGTTGACCGAGTTGGGCCGTCGACAGGCCAGGGCGATCGCTGACGCGTTGCCCGCACCGTCTCGGATCGTCTCGAGCCCGCTGCGTCGAGCGCGGGACACTGCGGCCGCCTTCGGGCAGGCGGTCGAGATCGACGAGCGCTGGGTCGAGATGGACTACGGCGAACTCGACGGCCGGCCGGTCGACTCCGTGGCTTCCGAGACCTGGTCACGGTGGCGGACGGATCCGACATTCGCCCCTTCCGGTGGCGAGTCGCTGGCCGTGGTGGGGGAGCGGGTACGCAACGCCTGTGCCGAGCTGGCCGAATCGGCGGACGGCAAGGACGTGGTGGTCGTCAGTCATGTGTCGCCGATCAAGGCGGCGATCGCCTGGGCATTGGGAGTGACGGACGCGGTCGCCTGGCGGATGTTCGTCGTGGACGCCGCCGTCGCGCGCGTCGACATCGGCCCGCCGGCACCGTTGCTCATGTCCTTCAACGAGGTGTTCCCCGTGCCGGCGGGGTCGCACGGGTGACGCCGGCATCAGGACTGCGCGATCTCGTGCAGTTCCGCGAAGAACCGCTCGGCGGTCTGCGCCCAGGTCGGTAACGATGCGGCCCGCCGGGCGGCGGCGGCGGCCAGCCGCAGGCGGTAGGTGTCGTCGGTCGCGAGCCGGTGCAGTGCGCGGCTGAGGCCGTCGACGTCGCCGGGCTCGAGCAGCAGGCCCTCGCGCCCGTCGGTGGCGAGGTGGGGAAGATTGCCGGCGCGCCATCCGACGACGGGCAGCCCGGCCGTCATGGCCTCTCCGTACACCGTGCCGTACGGCTCGCGCAGGCTGGGCAGTACGAACACGTCCGCGTCCCGGTAGAAGGCCGCGACCCGCTCCTTCGGCACCGGTCCATGAACCCTCACCCGGCCGATCAGGTCGCTGCGTGCCAGCCGCGCGCGGACCCGGGCCGCGTACGCCGGATCGGCCGTGTCGTCACCGACGAGGTGCAAGACCGCCGTCTCCGACGGCAGCGCGGCCACGGCCTCCAGGGCGGTGAGCAGCCCCTTGCGCGGGACCCAGTTTCCGACGAACAGCAGCGCGGCGCGCCGGCCATCACGCAGGTCTTCGCTCGCTGGCGGAGGCACCTGCGAGCCGGCCACGTCGCGGCCGGGTGCCACGACGCGGACCAGTCGACGGGAGAAGCCTGTAGCCACGAAAGTCTCCGCCAGTGCGTCGCTCGCCACGAGCAACCGGCCCGCCCGGCGGTATACGGCCAGATCGAGGAACGCCTGTGCCCGCGTCCGTAGCCTGCCGTGGTCGATGCCGCCCGGTGTCTGATGGATGCTGGCCGCGAGGGGACGATCGAGTCGATGCGTGGCCAGCCACGGAGCCAGGTACCCCGCGGCGATGCTGTCGACAAGAACGACGTCGGCACCGCTCGCGCGGGCTTCACGGAGGACGGTCGCGGCACGCAGCGCCGGCAGCGGAAACGGGTACAGAGGAAATGAACTGAACAGCACTCGGGCGTCGTGGCGGTCGGCGACCTCGGCCATCCGCAGGTGGTAGAGATAGCCCCCGCTCAACCGCCCGGGATCACCGAGGGTGAGCAGACCGATCGTCAGCATGCGGGTCGTCCACGTCGTACCGACGCCGTTCGGGGACGCCGGCCTGTACGGCGGCGGTGAACGATACCCGCTGGAGCTTGCCCGGTCCATGGCAGGGCAGGTCTCCTGCGAGTTGGTCACGTTCGCGGCTCAGCCGCGTGTGGTCCATGAAGCCGGCGGTTTGACCATCCGCGTCCTTCGCCCGGTGGCCACGCTGTTCGGGCACCCTGCGCACCCACTGGCCCTGGGGTTGCCGCGGGCGTTGCGCGGCGCCGACATCGTCCACACGCACCAACTGCGCAGTACGCCGAGTCGCCTCGCCGCGCTGGCCGGTCATGTCCACGACCAGCGACTGGTGAACACCGATCACGGTCTGGGCGGCGGAGACTGGCTCGGGGTCCTGCCACGCCTGTTCGACCGCTTCCTCACCGTGTCGGAATACTCCGCCCGCACGCTGCGCGCGCCGGCGGCCCGGACCCGGGTGATCTATGGAGGCGCCGATCCCGACCGGTTCACGCCGGGAGGGCCATCCGACCGGCAAGGCGTCCTGTTCGTCGGGCGCATGACTCCGCACAAGGGCCTCGACCGGCTGATCCGGGCGCTGCCCACCGGCGCAACCCTCACGGTGGCCGGCAGTGCCGGCCATGACCTGCGGCCGCCTGAGTCCGGTTACCCGGCACTGCTGGCACGGCTCACGGAAGGCCACGCCGTGCGGTTCGCCGGGCCGGTGCCCGACTCCGACCTTCCGGCGCTTTTCCACGGTGCCGCGGTGCTGGCTCTGCCATCGGTGGAGCACACCTGCTACGGCCGGCGTGTTCAGATCTCGGAGCTGCTGGGCCTGTCCGTGCTGGAGGCCATGGCCAGCGGGTTACCCGTAGTCGCCAGCAGGGTCGGCGGCGTGCCGGAGATCGTCCTCGACGGGGAGACGGGCTTCCTCGTCAGCCCAGGGGACGTCGACGAGTTACACGACCGGCTGGCCCTGCTGCTCGGCGATCCGGCCCTGGCCGTGGACATGGGCCGGCGGGCCCGCGAGGTGGTTCTCGAGCGCTTCACCTGGGAGCACTGCGCCGCACGCTGCCTGGCGGCCTACCAAGAGCTGATCGCTGGCTGATATCTCCAGGTGTAGGCCGAGTGGCGAGAAGAAGGTTCCGGACGGCGGCGGCGAACCCCGCGGGATCGGTCTCGTGGACGGTGTGACGGGTCGAAAGGCTCTGCTTGACTGTGAGCCCGCGGGCCGACGCGGGTGCTCCCACCCCGGTTGAGAATGTGAGGAAGCGATGGCCGATGTCGAGCCTGTGCTGGATGGGGCGGGGCTGAGGAACCCCAAGGTTCGCGAGTACGTGCGGTACTGGGCCGAGCTCACCGGCGCCGAACGCATCGAGGTCGTCAGTGCGTCCGACGACGCGCGGCTGATCCAGGAGTCTGTGGAAGCCGCCGAGATTGTCCCTGCCGGTGAAGGCCGGTACTACTCACGCAGCTACCACATGGACACCGCCCGCTCCGAGGGGCGGACCATCGTCGCCACGCATGACGCCGCCGACACCGGCGTCTACAACAACTGGCGCCCGGCCTCGGAGATGCACGAGTTGCTGGAGGAACGGATGCGGGGTGCGTCGGCGGGCAAGACGATGTACGTGGTGCCCTACCTGATGGCGCCGCCCGGTTCGCCGCTGGAAGAGTACGCCGCCGGCGTCGAGCTCACAGACCATCGCACCGTGGTGCTGCACATGATCAGGATGGCCCGCGTGGGCGTCGAGTTCGTCGAGAACCTCGCCGATCCGAACGGCTTTGTGCGTGCCGTGCACGTCACCGGCGACTTGGAGAACCTCGGGCAGGGCACGGCCGGGGACCAGCGGTACTTCGTCACGGTTGCCGACGAGCGCACCATCTTGCACTTCGGGTCGGCGTACGGCGGCAACGCCCTGCTCGGCAAGATCGCCCACGGGCTCAGGCAAGCGGCGTACGACGGCTGGGCCTCGGGGAAGTTCCTCGCCGAGCAGTTCATGCTCATCGGCATCACCGACAAAGAGACCGGCCGGAAGTACCACATCTGTGGCGGTTTCCCGAGTGCGTCGGGCAAGACGAACCTCGCGATGATGCTCCCCCCGGACGCGCTGGGCGAGCGTTACCACGTCTCCTTCTATGGCGACGACATCGCCTGGCTCTGGGTCGACCCCGATGACGGCAGGCTGTACGGGATGAACCCCGAGAACGGCGTGTTCGGGGTGGCCAAGGACACCAACGAGACCACCAACCCGACGGCGCTGCATTCGGTGGACGCGGGCACCGGTGCCCTGTTCACCAACGTCGCCTACAACGAGATCAGCCACGAGGTCTGGTGGGAGGGCATGACCCCGGCTCCACCCGCCGATGTCACTGGGTGGCGCGACTGGAAGGGCAGCCTGATCTCCGAGCGGCCGGAGGGGAGCGACGAACCGTGGTCGCACCCGAACGCCCGGTTCACGACGACGCTGGCCAACGTGCCCAACATCGCCGATGACTTCGAGGACCCACACGGCGTCCCGATCGACGCCATCATCTTCGGTGGCCGCACCCGTGATCGGGAGCCGCTCATCCGCGCGATCACCGATCTGGCCGAGGGTGTGTACGACGGCCTCACCCTCGGTGCCGAGGCGACCTTCGCCGCCGAAGGTGTCGACGGGCTGCTGCGCTACGACCCGATGTCGATGCGTCCGTTCATGTCCTACCCGGAAGGCGCCTACGCGGCTCACTGGCTGAAGATCATCGGCCAGGCCCGGGAGACGCCGATCTTCGCGCACGTCAACTGGTTCCAGCGAGACCACGAGGACGGCCGCTACCTCTGGCCCGGGTACCGCGACAACCTTCGGCCGCTCCTGTGGCTCATGCAGCTCAAACGCGGCGAGGTCACCGGTCGCCAGACGCCTGTCGGCATCCTTCCGACGAAGGAGGAGCTGAACCTCGACGGCGTCGACATCACACCAGAGGATCTGGACAAGATCCTGTCGATCGACGCCGAACGGTGGCGCCGGGAGATGGGGCACCGCGAGCAGCACCTGGCCCAGTTCGACGGCCTGGCCGAAGAGATCTGGGAGGCGCATCGTCGGATCGCGGCAGCCCTGGACCTAGGCGCGGACTGACTCCGAGGACTCAGTCGAGGCGCGCACCGTCTTTCCCGGCGGCATCGCTACCATCCCGTCGCGGTGGTGCGCACGATGTTCGTCGACGCCATCGACCAGAGGGCGGCCGCCACGATCGTCGATCACCTTGAGGCGTCGGATGCGCCGATGCGGGTGGCTCAGCTCCGCGTGCTCGGTGGAGCCGTTGCGGCCGTGCCGGCCGATTCAACCGCATACGCACACCGCCAGAGCCCGATCATGGTGAACGTCGCCTCGGTGGACGAGGACCCGGACAAGGCTGCACCGGGACGGCGATTTGCGATGGTCGAGAAGCGCCGACCCGCAGTGCTGCAGACCGTCGGAGCGACCGGCCTTGGTGCCGGCGCCGGGGCGGTGGTCCAGTCGACCCCGACCGGGGCCGGGCCCGCCGTGCTCGCGTCCGCGACAAGACTTCTCGAGCCGCCCACCGCATGAATCACGGGATGGGTGTGCTCAGCCGCGATCTGGCCAACCGGAGTCGCGGCATGGCGGCGGAGATGCGGTATCGCGGCAACGGACATGCCGTTGACGACCGTGTGGTCCAACGAGCGTGCCCGGGCTGAACTCGGCCGGTATGTCAGCCACCCGCACGCGGTGGGGGTCCAGGTCGACGACGGTGTCGTGCGGTTGTCCGGCGATGTCCTCGACCAGGAGGGTCGGCGAGCCGCCGGGGCGTTGCGGAGAGTGCCCGGCGTCCGCGAGGTCCGGCCTCGTTGGCGCGTCCACGACACCGCAGAAGGCGTTCGGCAACTGCAGGGCGCCGGCCGGCCGAGGCAGCCGGTGCCCGAACTGCTCCAGCAGCACTGGTCGCCGGCCGCGCGGTTTGTCGCCGGAACCGGTGCGGCAGCGATGTGGACCGTGTCGAGCCGGCTCCCGCAGCCGGTCGCCTGGGCGGTGTGCGGCACGGGGTCGATCTTGGCTGCGCGGGCTGCGACGAATCTTCCGTTGCGGCGGCTCACCGGCATCGCGTCCGGGCGGGGTGCGGTCGACGTCGCCGGCTCGATCTCGGTCGACGCCCCGCCCGAACGGGTATGGGAACTGGTCAGCGACTACTCGGTATTTCCGCAGTTCATGCCCGATGTCCGCGAGGTTCGCCGCTCCGAGGACGGCAGGTTGTCACACTGGGAGATCGTCGGCCCGGTCGGAATGCCGGTGCGTTTCGACGCCGAGGAGACCAAGCGCGAGGAAGGCCGCGAGATCGACTGGCGTACGACCGCTGGGCAGCTCATCGCGCACGCCGGATCGCTGCTCGTCGATCCCGAGCAGGACGGCCGCACTCGCGTCCAGGTGCAGCTGACCTACAACCCGGTGGCGGGGGCCGTCGGTCACGCGGTCGCGACGCTGTTCGGTGCCGACCCTGCCCGCAAGATGAAGCATGATCTGCAGCGGCTGAAGTCGTTCATCGAGACGGGGAGGCAGCCGTCGGACGCCCAACACCAACCGGCCCAGAGCCGGTAGCTCTCGACCAGGTCGTCATCCTTCGCGCAACGACGGCAGGAGCTCCTGGGCGGCGAATCGGAAGAACTCCTCCTGGAGCGGGCCGATCTGGCTGATGAGTACCTCGTCGAAGCCAGCGTCCATGTAGGCCTGTATCGCGTCGCGGTGGGTCTGCAGGTCCGGTCCGCACGGCAGGTCCGAGCCGATCTGGTCGGCGGTCACGTTCTGGGTGGCCTGCATGAAGTGTTCCGGCGTGCGCAGATCCTGGGAGAGTTGACCGGCCAGCCCGCTGGTCGGCCACAACCGGTGTGCCGTCTTGACGGCTTCGTCCCGGTCCGGCCCGTAGCAGACCTTGGCACCGGCCTGCTTCGGCTTGCCACGTCCGCCCGCCTCCTCGAACGCGGCCACGGACTCACTGCTCGGTGCCGTGCTGACGTACCCTTCACCGATACGCCCCGCAAGGTCGATGGCCTGAGGGCCGAAGGCCGACACGTAGATGGGGATGGGCTGCTCGGGCTTGCTGTAGAGGCGGGCGTGCTCGACGGTGTAGTGGCGACCGTGGTGGGTGACGACGTCACCGGTCCACAGCGCTCGCATGACCTCGACCGCCTCTTCGAGCATCTCCAGCCGCTCGTCGGCCAGCGGCCATCGGTCGCCCAGGACCTGCTCGTTGAGGGCCTCTCCGGAACCGACGCCCAGCACGAACCGGCCATCGAGCATCAGCGACGCCGTCGCGGCGGCGTGGGCGATGATCGCGGGATGGATCCGGATCGTGGGACAGGTGACGTGCGTGGCCACCGGCAGGTCGACCTCCTGTGAAATCGCCCCGATGACGGCCCAGACGAACGGGCTGCATCCTTGCTCGTCGATCCACGGATGGAAGTGGTCGGAGATTCCCAGGGTCTCGAAGCCCGCGTCCGCGGCCATCACCGCCTGCGCCACCAGGTCTTCGGGGTCCCACTCCTCGGAGGACAAGATGTATCCGAAGCGGGTCATGACGGCGGCTAATCCTCCACGCGCATCGCCGCCTCCTCGGCGGCGAGCCGGTCGTCCGGGTTCTCCGTCACCGGCCGCTCGGGTTCCTCGTGGGCCAGCCGCATCTCCAGCGGTTCACCCGCAACCTGCTCGCGGAGCGTGGTCCCGTACGACGTGGAGGCCACCGGCTCCTCGGTCGGCACGGTCATCTGCTGAGGCTCCGGCACGTTGCCGGCACCTGGTGTCTCGTCGTCGGCGACCTCGGGCACGCCCTCGCGTTCGGGATCCGCGCCGGGATCCCGGTTGCGTTGCGCGCCGCGCCTGGCCTCGCCCTGATCGGGGTCGAGATTCGGGTTCGGCATGGCCCTAACCACCTTTCTGCGTCGACGACGGCACGCGAGGTCGCCTACCCCGCGCGGAGGGCAGGAAACGCCGGTGGGCTCACCGCACTGACGCTGCGTTGCGCACCGGGCCGACATGACCTTCGGTTGAGCCGACCAGGCCTCTCTCCCATCCCGGCCAGACGCACCGACCGTCGCGTTGTCCGTGGTGGTCGACCATCGAAACGGCCCGCTGCACGTGATCGCCTGCTGCGTGGAATGGGAGCGGGACTTCGCCGACGTGCACCTCAGCCAGACCCGGGCCCTCGCCGGACTGGTCACGGATTCCGCGCTCGACGGTCCGCTGCCCGTCCTGCTGACCGGCGATCTCAACGCTCCACCGGGCGCGCCACAGATCGAGGTACTGACCGATGTCATGGTCGACGCGTGGGTGGCCGCCGGAGGGAGTGCCGAAGGTGGCCGGACGTTGAGCTCCGCAAACCCGTTCGCCCCGCGAGAGGCGTGGCAACTGGATCATCGCCCCGGCGAGCTGACCACTGCGGCCGCTCGGTCACCCCACTGTCGCGCGGTTACGACTGATGTCGTACATTTACGTCCAAGGTGAGTCCGGCAGCGTGGTCACCGTCATCCAAGTGGAGGCGGGTGGGCCCGATGACCAGGACCGTGTTCACCGTATTCCGGGTTCTTCCCCCCGTGCTCGGTGAGTGGGAGCTCTATCGGGGCAGCCGGGAACTTGGACGGTACGACGACAAGGCATCCGCGGTGGCGGAGGGGCGCCGACTGGCGCAGCAGAGGACGCCGAGCCGGCTGATCGTCCACCGGTCGAATGGTGAGATCGAGGACGAGATCGCCTTCCTCGACGACTCCTTTGCCGAACCGGCCTGACGACTCAGTCGCCGCGACCGGCGCGTTGGCGCAGGTCAACGCCGTGCCCTCGGGCTCACGGGAAGCGCTGCTACTGGAATCGACGTGTAGAAGCGGTACTCGCGGGTAGGCGGGCGTTCCATGCGCGTACTCGGCGTGAACGCGATCTTTCATGATCCTTCGGCGGCCCTCGTCGTCGACGGCAAGGTTGTCGCCGCGGCCGAGGAGGAGCGGTTCAGCAGGCGCAAGCACGGCAAGCGTCCCGTGCCGTTCGCCGCCTGGGAGTTGCCCGAGCAATCGATGCGGTGGTGTCTCGAAGTTGCCGGCCTCGATGCCGACGGCCTCGACGCGGTCGCCTACTCCTTCGACCCGGCGCTGGCAAAGCCGGCCGAGGAGATGGGACTGTCCGACCCCTGGGACCACCTGCGGGTCACTTATGCCCACCATGCTCCGGGATTCCTCGCCAACGCGTTGCCCGGCCTGGACCGCAGCCGGGTCCGGTTCGTGCCGCACCACGTCGCGCATGCGGCGTCCGCAGCGCTGGCGTCGCCCTTCGACACGAGCAGCGTACTCGTGCTCGACGGCCGCGGTGAGCGCGCATCGCACCTCGCCGGCAGGTACACCGGGGGCAGGCTCGAGGTGCTTGCCAGCCAGGAGCTCCCGGACTCGCTCGGCCTGCTCTACGAGTCGGTGACCGAGCATCTCGGCTTCCTGCGCTCCAGCGACGAGTACAAGGTCATGGCGTTGGCCTCCTACGGCGAACCCACACACCTCGCCGAGATGCGCGAGCTCGTTCACCCGACCGGTGACGGAGGGTTTGCGGCCGAGATACCCGACTGGTCGCGATGGGCGCCGCCCCGCGTGGACGACGGCGGGTGGGAGCCCGTTCACGCCGACCTCGCCGCGTCGGTGCAGACGCGGCTGGAGGAAGTGCTCGTAGAGCTGGCGCGATGGCTGCACGAACAGACCGGCGACAGCGTTCTGACCATGGCCGGCGGGACTGCGCTCAACTGCGTGGCGAACTCGCGGATCTGGCGCGAGACGCCGTTCGGGGAGGTATGGGTCCAGCCGGCAGCAGGCGATGCCGGTACATCGCTCGGCGCTGCGCTCCAGGTGAGCGTCGATGGCGGTGAGCAGGCCGAGCCCATGCCCTCGGCATCGTTGGGCCGAGGCTGGTCCGACGACGACCTCGCCGCCGTGCTTCGACGGGCGGCCGTGCCGTTCAGCACCCCTCACCGGCTGGCGGACGTGGTGGCCGACATCCTCGCCGACGATGGCGTCGTCGGCTGGTTCGACGGTCGCAGCGAGTACGGACCGCGTGCGCTCGGTCACCGCTCCCTGCTCGCGCACCCCGGCCACGAGGAGAATGTCGAGCGTCTCAACGAGGTCAAGGGACGGGAGCAGTTCCGGCCGGTGGCTCCCATGGTGCTCGCCGAGCGGGCGCACGAGTTGTTCACCGGCGGACCGGTGCCTAGCCCGTACATGCTGTTCGTCCATCACGTCCGCCCTACGTGGCGCGACCGCATCCCGGCCGTCGTCCACGTCGACGGCACGGCCCGGATACAGACGGTCGACTCGGTCGAGACCCCGCGGGTAGCTGCGCTGCTGTCCGCATTCGAGCGGCGCACCGGACTTCCCGTCCTGGTCAACACGAGCCTCAACACGGCGGGCCGCCCGATGGTCGACGACCCGCGCGACGCGCTCGAGCTGTTCGGATCCGCGCAAGTCGACGCGCTCGTCCTGGGTCCTCACGTGGTGCAGCGGCAGGACCTCTTCGCCGGCGGGGCGGCCTGTTGGACATGACCCGCTTCGCGATCGTCGTCCCCACGATCGGCCGGCCCGAACTGTTCCGGCTGCTTCGCGCGCTGGCCGCGCAGGACACCGACGGCGGTCGCTGTGCTCCGGTCGAGGTCGTCGTCGTGGACGACCGCTCGGATGCGCGGCCACCGCTGGAGCCCGGGGACGCTCCGTGGCCACAGCGGGTGTTGGTCTCGGGAGGCCGCGGTCCGGCGGTCGCCCGGAACCTGGGCTGGCGGCTGGCCTCGGCGGAGTGGATCGCGTTCCTCGACGACGATGTCGTACCGCCGGCCGGCTGGATGCGACGCCTCGTCGACGACCTGTCGCGCTGCGGCGCCGACGTCGCGGGCAGCCAGGGCCGCATCGCCGTCCCCCTTCCCGCGCACGGGCGCCCGACCGACTGGCAACGCAACACCGCCGGCCTGCAGAACGCCGCATGGGCGACGGCCGACATGGCGTACCGGCGCGCCGCGCTGGTCGAGGTGCACGGCTTCGACGAGCGCTTTCCCCATGCCTACCGCGAGGACGCCGATCTGGCACTGCGGATTCGGCGGGCCGGCTGGCGACTCGTCCGGTGCAGCCGCCACGTCGTGCATCCGGTTCGGCCGGCCGGTTTCTGGATCAGCCTGCGGACGCAGGCGGGGAACTGCGACGACGCGCTGATGCGACGCCTGCACGGGGCCGACTGGCGCCGAGGTGCCGATGCGCCGAGGGGGCGGCTGGGCCGCCATGCGCTGACCGTCCTGGCCGGAGTCGGGGGCCTGTCCGCGCTGGTGGCCGGACAGCGGCGCGCGGCCACGCCGGCCCTCCTCGCATG
>JBOGDU010000102.1:0-5567 GCA_050743145.1 Jiangellaceae bacterium
CGACGACTGGCTCGATCCCGACTGGTTCCGGATCGGCGCGTCCAGCCTGCTCAACGACCTGCTCATGCAGCGGCAGAAGGCGTCCACCGGCCGCTATGCGGGCCCTGACTACTTCACGTTGGACTGAAGCCCATGGCCACCTTCGAGTACGCACCGGCCCCGGAGTCGCGGGCCATCGTCGACATCGCGAGTTCCTACGGGCTGTTCATCGACGGCGAGTTCGTCGACCCGGCCGACGGAAGTCCGTTCAAGACCGTCAACCCGGCCACCGAGGAGGTCCTCGCCGAGGTGTCCGCCGCCGGGCCGGAGGACGTGGACAGGGCCGTCGTCGCCGCGCGCCGCGCCTACAGCCGGGTCTGGTCGAAGCTGTCCGGGCGCGACCGCGGGAAGTACTTGTTCCGGATCGCGCGCATCGTCCAGGAGCGCTCGCGCGAACTGGCGGTGCTGGAGTCGATCGACAACGGCAAGCCGATCCGCGAGTCCCGCGACGTCGACGTGCCCCTGGTGGCCGCACATTTCTTCTATTACGCGGGCTGGGCCGACAAGCTGTCCTACGCGGGGTTCGGGCCGAATCCGAAGCCGCATGGCGTCGCCGGCCAGGTCATCCCGTGGAACTTCCCCTTGCTCATGCTGGCGTGGAAGATCGCCCCTGCCCTGGCAGCCGGGAACACCGTCGTGCTCAAGCCGGCCGAGACCACCCCGCTGACGGCGCTGCTGTTCGCCGAGATCTGCCAGCAGGCCGACCTGCCGCGCGGAGTCGTCAACATCGTCACCGGTGCCGGCGAGACGGGCCGCACGCTGGTCGAGCACCCCGATGTCGACAAGGTCGCGTTCACCGGCTCCACCGAGGTCGGCAAGCAGATCGCCCGCAGCATCGCCGGGACACCGAAGAAGGTGACGCTGGAGCTCGGCGGCAAGGCCGCCAACGTCGTCTTCGACGACGCCCCGCTCGACCAGGCCGTCGAGGGCATCGTCAACGGCATCTTCTTCAACCAGGGCCACGTGTGCTGCGCGGGATCGCGGCTGCTGGTCCAGGAGTCCGTCGCGGACGACCTCATGGGCCGGCTCAAGCGCAGGCTCCGCACGCTTCGGGTCGGCGACCCGCTGGACAAGAACACCGACATCGGCGCGATCAACTCCGCCGAGCAGCTGGCCCGCATCCGCGAACTGTCCGAGGTCGGCGAGGCCGAGGGGGCCGAGCGCTGGTCGCCGCCGTGCGAGCTGCCCGATCGCGGTTACTGGTTCCCGCCGACCGTGTTCACCGGCGTGTCGCAGGCGCACCGGATCGCCCGCGAGGAGATCTTCGGTCCGGTCCTGTCGGTGCTGACGTTCCGCACACCGGCCGAGGCGGTCGAGAAGGCCAACAACACGCCCTACGGACTGTCGGCCGGCGTGTGGACCGACAAGGGCTCGCGCATCCTCTGGATGGCTCAGCAACTACGTGCCGGCGTCGTCTGGGCGAACACGTTCAACCGCTTCGACCCCACGTCGCCGTTCGGCGGCTACAAGGAGAGCGGTTACGGCCGAGAGGGTGGCCGCCACGGCCTCGGTGCCTACCTGTCCACGGACGGTGCGGCATGACCGAGCGGCTGGCCGTCCGCAAGACCTACAAGCTCTACATCGGGGGCGCGTTCCCGCGCTCGGAGAGCGGCCGGTCCTACGAGGTCACCGACGCACGCGGCCGGTTCCTCGCAAACGCGGCCATGGCCTCGCGGAAGGATGCCCGCGACGCCGTCGTCGCCGCCCGTAAGGCGTACGGCGGCTGGTCCGCGGCAACCGCCTACAACCGGGGTCAGGTGCTCTACCGCGTCGCCGAGGTGATGGAGGGCCGGCGATCCCAGTTCGTCGACGAGGTGGCGGCGGGCGAGGGCCTGACCCGTCCCCGGGCCGAGAAGGCGGTGGACGCGGCGGTCGACCGGTGGGTCTGGTACGCCGGATGGGCGGACAAGATCGCGCAGGTCACCGGCTCGAGCAACCCGGTGGCCGGCCCGTACTTCGACTTCTCGGTGCCGGAGCCCACCGGCGTCGTGGCGGTGCTCGCGCCACAGTCGTCGTCGCTGCTCGGGCTGATCTCGGTGCTTGCACCGGCTGTCGTCAGCGGGAACACCGCGGTCGTCGTCGCCTCGGAGGCGCGGCCGTTGCCAGCGATCACGTTGGGTGAGGCCCTGGCGACCTCCGACGTTCCCGGCGGCGTCGTCAACCTGCTGACCGGCCGGACCGTCGAGATCGCACCGTGGCTGGCGTCGCACATGGACGTCAACGCAGTCGACCTCACCGGCGTGGCGGGCGACGACGCACTGGCACGCACGCTGGAGACTGACGCCGCCGAGAACCTCAAGCGCGTCGTTCGGGCTCCCGCCGCCGAACCCGACTGGACCGTCGAGCCCGGGCTCGACCGGCTCACCGCCTACCTCGAGACCAAGACCGTCTGGCACCCCGTCGGCATCTGAGCTGCCTGTGCGTGTTGGGGTTCTGATCCTGCCGGAGGACCGGTGGTCCGCGGCTGTCGAGAAATGGCGGCGCGCCGAGGCGATGGGCTTCCACCATGCATGGACATACGACCACATCGCCTGGCGCCAACTCAGGAACTCACCGTGGTTCGCGTCGATCCCGACACTGACGGCCGCTGCCGTGGCCACGACAACAATCCGACTCGGGACTCTCGTCGCGTCCCCGAACTTCCGGCATCCGGTGCCCTTCGCCCGTGAACTCGTCAGCCTCGACGACATTGCCGGTGGACGCCTTACCCTCGGCATCGGATCGGGCGGTCAGGGATGGGACGCGACGATGCTGGGCCAGAAGCCGTGGAGCCGAGCCGAGCGAACCGAGCGGTTCGCGGAGTTCGTCGACCTGCTCGACCGACTTCTGCGTCACCCGGAAACGACCTTCAGCGGCCAATACTGGAGCGCCGACGAAGCGAGGACCTATCCGGGCTGCGTACAGGAGCCGCGGATCCCCTTCGCGATCGCAGCGACGGGCCCGCGATCCATGCGAGTCGCTGCCACGCATGCGTCGGTCTGGGTGACGAACGGCGACCGGTTCCGCACCGGGCCTCCGCTCGAGCCTGAGCAAGGTGCTGCGGTCGTCGCTCGACAGCTGTCGCTGTTCGAGGAGATTTGCGGGGCAGCGGGCCGCGACCCAGCGACGGTGGACCGCCTGGTGCTGACAGGGCCAAGACTGGATTCCGGACTCCAGTCACCAGAGGCATTCGACGAGGTCCGGGAGGCCTACGGCGCCGTAGGCGTGACGGACCTCGTCGTTCACTGGCCGCGTCCGAGCGAGCCATATGCTGGGGAGGAGTCCATCCTCGAGCACATCACCGGCTGAACCGGACACCGGCGCTGGGGACGTCAGCCGCAATGGATTCGACTGAGGGAACGCGAGGCCCAGTCGACCCATCCGCTGATGTCGATGCACCTGTTCGTCATGTCGACGCCTGCCGGTGTGTGCACAGGTCCCGCGTAGTAGCGGTACTGGCCTCCGTCGCAACCTGTGCTCGACGGACAGCTCGGCCAACTGAAGCCACTCGGACGGATACGCGCCTCGGTGTAGGTGCGCACGCCGTAGGTGGGTCCGGCATGGTTGGTCACCAGGCAGTTCCGCTTGGTGCTCCACGACCAGTACACGTCGAGGTACCCGACGGTGACCGAGCTCTTGATCGCGTAATGACCGATGTGGGTGTACGAGGAGCCGCACGGCCCGCCGGCCAGTTGCGTGAGTGTCGCGGAAGACAGTGCGGAGTCAGGACCTGCGCTCGCTGGCTGAGCCAGCCCCCCTGCGAGGGCGACCACTGTGACGAGGGTGGCGAGGATTCGTCTCATCGAGTCAGACCTCCTCCACCTTGCTGACAAACAGTTTCTATACACTGTCAAAGCCACGACGCCGCCACAAGCTCCCCGTGCCCTCGACTCTCGGTAGGCCGTGAGCCCGGACTGCGGCCGTGGAAGGCGTGTAAAGTCAGCGAGGCATGGACCGATGAACGTCCCGCCGTCCCGCCCGCCCCCGCGGCACAGACTGCGGAGTCGCGGCCGCGCCCACAGCTCAACCCGTGGCCTGCGGGTGAAACGGTTCCGCAACGATCCCCCACCCGCAGTCGTGTAGCCGGTCGCTGCTGACGGCGGGCACGCATGGCCCCTGTCGTACGCTCGCTACATGCCTCGACGGCCTCGCCGGCCAGTGCGCCAGTGGCCGGTCCCGGCACGGTGGCTGCTGGGGCTGCTCACGGTCGTGACGGTCGCGAGCGCACCGGCCTGTGGTGCGTCGTCCGCTCCGGAGGCAGCGCCTCCGACCAGTAGCGAGCCGACACGGTCCGCCGCGACGGCGGCGTCGCCCGACCCGACGGCAAATGCTGACCCGGAGCCGGGCCCGATCTCCATCGCGTTCACCGGTGACGTCCACTTCGAGAGCCAGCTCCGGTCCCGCCTCGACGACCCGGCGACGGCATTGGCGCCGATCGCGGCGCAGCTGTCCGACGCCGACCTGACCGTCGTCAACCTCGAGACGTCGATCGGGACGAGCGGCACGCGTGAGCCCAAGCGCTTCACCTTCCAGGCGCCACCGCAGGCCTTCGACGCTCTCGCGGCGTCGGGGGTCGACGTCGTCACCATGGCCAACAACCACGGCATGGACTTCGGTACGGGCGGCCTGGCCGACACGCTCGCTGCCATTCCGCAGGCACCGGTGTCGGTCGTGGGCATCGGTTCCGACGCTGACGCCGCCTTCGCCCCCGCTCTGCACGAGGTGAACGGCACGACCGTCGCGGTGATCGGCGCGTCCAGCGCGGACGACCCGACCGCCGACCCCACGGCGCACTGGGCCGCTGACGACAACACCCCCGGAATCGCGGTGGCGGCCGATCCCGCTCGACTGGTCGACGCGGTACACGACGCACGCGGCGCAGCCGACGTCGTCGTCGTCTTCATGCACTGGGGCATCCAGGGCGATCGTTGCCCGAGCACGTCGCAAACGACCACCGCCCGGGCACTGGCCGACGCGGGAGCGGACGTCGTCGTCGGCAGCCACGCCCACGTCGTCCAGGGCGCGGGCATGCTCGAAGACACCTACGTCGCCTACGGCCTGGGCAACTTCGTCTGGTACACGAACGGGTCCGAGGCAGCATCGACCACGGGTGTGCTGACCCTCACCCTGGACAGCGGGACCGTGGTGGGCGAGCGCTGGGCACCCGCCCGGATCCAGGACGACGGTCTCCCCCGCTTCAGCTCGGGTGCGGAGGCCGAGACGGCTGCGGCGACATTCGCTGCGCGGCGCGCCTGCACCGATCTCGTCGCGCTCTAGGGCCTACCCCCGTGTCGGGAAGATCCCCTGACCGGGGGTCAGGATGCGCCGAGGGTCATGCAGGGCCTTCGCTGCCGCCAGCCGGCCGAACTCGGGCGCGAAGTGCCTGGCCCAGTCCGAGCGCGACAACGGGATCGATCCGATCGGATACTGCTTCCCACCGATCCTGCGGGCCCGCTCGAACAGGTCCCGGTTCCCGGTGATCATCTCGTCGACGACCTGAGGGTCGTCGGGTGGTGCCGTGCGCAGCAGGCCCAGCAGGAAGACCACCG
>JBOGDU010000103.1:0-15021 GCA_050743145.1 Jiangellaceae bacterium
CGGGCCGTTCCAGCAGTTGATCAGCCGTGGACAGGCCGCGGGCCACTTTCGCGCCGATCTCCCTCTGGATTGGCTGGTGGCCACGATGCTCAACCTGCTTCACCTGACCGCCGAAGAGGTCGGCGCGCGCCGGCTGAGTGCCGACAGCGCGGGCGATGTCGTGACCGCCACCATCCTCGGTGTGCTCACCCCGCCCCAACCGACCAGCAGAGCAGCAGCCCGCACGCGATCAATCAGGCGTGGGACCGCCGATCCCGGATGACATGGCCGGCCGACGTAAGCCCTCTGCCTCATGAGACGGGCTCGGTCGCATGCTCGGCTGCTGCAGTGGTCGCATCGGCGGCGGTAGGCCTGGTGGCGTCCGCGGCGACGGTGGGCAGCCAGCGTGGGACGAGCGCCGCGATGAGGAGGACCGGGACGGTCAGCGCGACGACAAGGGTCGACACCGCCAGCCACACCGAGCCGAGCGCGAACGCGGCGAACACCCCGAGCGCGAACACCTCACTGAACAGGCCGGACACCGAGGTCACGGTTGCCCGCGCCGGACCGGTGATCGCATCCTGCAGGCGCGCCTCGGTGACGATCATCGCGTTGGCGGCGATGCCACAGCCGACGCCGATGGCGACGAAGCCGAGCCAACGGCCCTCCATGGCGCCCATCGCCATCAGGACCGCCGCAGCGGCCAGCGCCCAGCCCATGGTGCGTCCGCCCATGCGAGCGGTCCGACCGGCCAGCGCGGTCCCGATCGCCGGACCGGCCACGGTCAGCGCGACCAGCAGCGGCACCGTCTCGATGGGTGCGCCGTGCTCGCGGGCGACCAGCGGGAAGTACTCGTCGAACGCCAGCAACCCCAGCATCGACACGATCAGCACACCGTGGCGGACGACGCGCCGGCGCATCACCTCGGACAGACCGGACCGAAGCATGGCCACGTAGCGGCCGGCGAAGCCGCCTGCCACGTCCGCCAACTCCTCGCGTTCGGTCTCGTCCGCCTCCACCGATCGGGGCGCGGCCGGCAGGGACAAGGCCAGAAGCGCCTGCACCAGCGCCACACCGACACTGACCCAGCCCACGAGCGCATAGCCGCCGAGCGCGAACAACGGAGCCGCCGCAGCGGTGCCGACCAAGGTCGTGACCATGGCCAGCGAGTTGGCCCAGCCCAGCAACCGGGCGTAGTGCGATGCCGCCCCGTGCGCTGCGAGCTCGTCGTACAACAACGCCTGGAACGTCCCCGACATCAGCGCACCGCTGGCACCCCAGAGCACGAACCCGGCAGCAAAGGCCGCGTACGACGGCACCACGGTCCATAGCGAGAACCCGACCGCGTACAGCAGCGAACTGAGAACCAGCAGCGCCCGACGCGAGACAGCATCGGCCCAGGCACCGGACGGCACTTCGGTGACGAATGCGGTGACGGACCAGATTGCCAGCAGCGACGAGATCTCACCCGTGGACAGGCCGTGATCACTGAACAGCAACGCGTATATCGCGTAGAGCGGGATGAGATCGCATACCGCGAAATAGCCGACCGCCCGCCCGGCCAGACCCCGAGGCGGGCGACTCATGGCCGACACCCCGTCTGCCGGGATCGGTGGGTGCCGACCGCGATGCGGACGCGGTCAGCGCAAGGTCAAGGCTGCGCCGCGGGATAGCTCATGACTTTAATGTTCCAAACCGGCGTGCCCGCCGTCAACGGCGTTTCCGCCCAGGACGATCAGGGCTTGCGGGCGACGCTGGCCCAGCCGTAGACGCTGTTGACGTCGGCGGGCTCCTCGTCCGGCCGCCAGCCGAGGATCGGTACCACCCCAGGGTCCACGAGGTCGAGGCCGGAGGAGAACCGCTCGGTCTCGGCGCGGCTGCGTGGCACGTAGGGGATGCCGGACTGCTCGGCGGAGGCCGCCAGCGCCGTCATGCCCGCAGGGTCGAAGTCTGCCGACGGGTGGGTGAGCGTGAGATAACTGCCGGACGGAAGCGTCTCCATCAGCGTGGCGACGATCTTGTACGGATCGTCGTCACCACGCAGGTGCATGAGGATGCCCACCAACATCAACGCCACCGGCTCGGTGAGGTCCAGCGTCGCCGACAACGTCCGGTCGGCCATGATCGCCTCGGGCTGGCGCAGGTCGGCCTGGATGTACGCGGTCCTTCCGGCGGGGTGACCCGTCATCAGGGCCCGCGCATGGGCGAGGACGATCGGGTCGTTGTCGACGTACAGCACCCGGACTTCGGGGGCGATCTCCTGGGCGACCTCGTGGACGTTGTTTGCCGTCGGGATGCCGGTGCCGAGGTCGAGGAACTGCCGGACGCCGGCCTCAGCGACCAGATACCGGACGGCGCGGGCCAGGAAGGCGCGCTGGGCCTTCACCATGAGCGGCAGGGCAGGGACCTGCTCGATGAGCACCCCGCCCACTGCCCGGTCGGCGGCGAAGTTGTCCTTGCCGCCCAGCAGGAAGTCGTACACCCTCGCCGACTGCGGCACGTTCGTGTCGATCTCCGAACGCACGGCTTCCGAGCCGACGCCTTGAGTGCCACGATCCGGCTGCATCGATCTCCTCCTCCGGGGCGTCACCGACGTCCCCCTGGTCCGTCCGCTGCACTATTGCACACCCGCCTGGCCCTCCGGGAATCACCGACAAGTCCGAGGACAGCGAGAGGCCGGCGTTGTCGTACGTCGTCCACTCCCCGCCGTCGACGCGGTACTCGTTCGGTTCGGCCGGGGGTGGCACCGGCCGAAACGTGTAGCGTCGCGGTGGTGGCGGGCCAAGGCGTCAAGAGCAGGCTGGCCGCAGCAGCGGCCGCGTTCGCCAGCAATGCCCGAAACCCCAACCTGCGGCGCGCCCAGCTGAGCTTCCTCGGAGCCTGGACCTCCGACTGGGCGTTCACGGTGGGGCTCGGGATCGTGGCCTACCGCGACGGCGGCGCTACCGCAGTCGGGCTGGTGGCACTGCTGCGCATGGTGCCGTCAGCAGTGGTGGCGCCGTTGGCCGCGCCGCTCGCCGACAGAGGGCGCCGGGAACGCGTCCTGGTCATGGTGTCGGCAGTTCGCGGCACGGCTACCGCGGTGGCCGCGTTGGTGATCGGCGTGGGTGGCCCACCGCAGGCGGTCTACGCACTCGCGGTGCTCTCGACCGTCGCCGGCACCCTCTTCCGGCCGGCGCATTCGGCACTGCTCCCATCGCTGTGCCGCACCGGATACGAGCTGGCCAGCGCCAACGTCGTCCGCGGCCTACTCGACTCGGTCGCCACGTTGGTGGGCCCCCTGCTGGCCGCAGTGCTGCTCCAGTTCACCGGCGTGACCGTCGTATTCGCCGTTGCCGCAGGTGCCTCGTTGTGGGCGGCCGGCCTGATGCTACGCGTGCGATATGACGCACCGCCACGCCCATCCGCCCCGGGCAGGGTCCGTCTGGTTGCCGAGGCAGCCGATGGTGTTCGCGCCGTCGTCCGGAACCGCGATCTGGCGCTGCTCATCGGCCTTGCCGCGGCGCAGACGTTCACGCGCGGAGGGCTGACCGTGTTCACCGTCGTGGTCGCGATCGATCTGCTGGAGACGGGCGAACCGGGCGTCGGAACACTCACGGCTGCGGTCGGCGCCGGCGCCGTCGTCGGCTCATTGGTGGCGTCCTTGTTGGTCGGGACGCGCCGGCTGGCCGGCTGGTTCGGGATCGGCGTCGGCCTCTGGGGTCTCCCCATCGCGCTCATCGGCCTCTTCCCGACGGAGGCGGCGGCACTTGCGCTGCTGGCCTT
This sequence comes from Jiangellaceae bacterium, assembly GCA_050743145.1. Taxonomy (GTDB): domain Bacteria; phylum Actinomycetota; class Actinomycetes; order Jiangellales; family Jiangellaceae; genus DASRTE01. Next base: position 3,745 of record JBOGDU010000103.1, read on the forward strand.
GGTGGGCGTCGGCAACGCGCTCGTCGACCTCGGCCTGTTCACGCTCATGGCCCGGCTGGCCCCCGACGAGGTGCTCGCGCGCGTCTTCGTCGTCCTGGAGAGCCTGGCCGCACTGACCGTCGGGCTGGGGGCGATCATCGCGTCGCTGCTGATCGAACTGTCCAGCGTGCGCACAGCACTCGTCGTCGTCGGCGTGTTGTGCCCAATTCTCGTTGCTGCCGCGTGGCGCCGGCTGCGTCCCCTGGACCGGTCCATCGGCGTCCGCGACCGGGAGATCGGGCTCCTGCAAGCGGTGCCCATGTTGAGCCCCTTGCCCCTCCCCGCAATCGAGCAGCTGGCGCGCGGCCTGGAAACGGTCTCCGTGCCGGAGGGCACCGTGGTCGTCAGGCAGGGCGACGTCGGCGACCGGTTCTACGTGATCGAGTCGGGCACGGTGGACGTGATCGGAGACGGACGCCTGGTCGCCACGCTCGGTCGAGGGGAGGGGTTCGGCGAGATCGCGCTGCTCCGGCGCGTTCCGCGGACGGCCACGGTACGGGCCGCGGATGAGCTCCGGCTCCAGGCGCTGGGCCGCGACCACTTCCTACCGGTCGTCACCGGCTACACGCCGAGCGCGCGCGAGGCGGGGATGGCGGTCGATGCGAAGCTGGACCGATTCGCTCCGCGCGATCCTCCGGAGGAGCGGAACGGATGACGAGGTCTGCCCCAGTTCGTGCCGGCGGCAACGAAGGTTCTGAGCGAAGAGCGTTGACCGAGCACGTGTGGTCGGTCAATGTCGACAGTGGATGTGTCAAACACAGCGCGTTCAGGAGGGGGGCGATGTGATGCCTCTGGGTATGCACTCGCTTGTTCGACGCTCTGTCGCGGTCATGGGCGCCGCAGTCCTGACGGCGGTGCTGGCCGTGGCCTGGACCTCCGCTCCTGCCGGCGCGGCAGCGGTCAAGGGCTTCCTCGCCGTCGTGGCGGTCACCGACACCGGGTCCGGGCTGGGCGCACCGGTCCAGGACCGGCCCTTCGATGTCGTCGTCGAGGTTCTCGACGACGAGGGCCAACCCACAACCGTGTCCAGGGCGACGACGATAGTGCTCGAGCAGGTGGCCGGCCCGGGCGAGCTCGGCGATTCCACCACCGCGGTCATTCCACGCAACGGCTCCGGTGCCACCATCTCGGGAGCGACCTATGCGCCGTTCGCGAACGGTGTCGCGCTCCGCGTGCGAGCAGTGTCCGGAGTCGCGTTGGCACCAGCCGACTTCACCGTCGATGTCGCGCTCACCGCAGTCGGCCGTGCGGCGGCCCCGGGGGTTCCGCTCGAGTTGTCAGATCCCGGCTGCGTCGTCCCGACACCGGAGGTGCCGACTTGCGGCTACCTGCTGCTCCCGAACGGCGCACGCGGGAACGTCACCTTGTCGCTCGGCTCGTGCGACGGCATCGCCGACTGCCGTACCGCTGGTGAGACGTCGGCGCTGGTCGTCCTGGGCGTGGCCGACCTCAAGGACGTCCTGGGTGACCCGCTGTACAGCAAGCAGGCTCCCGCCACCCTGGTCGTGGCCTGCGACAAGGTGCTGTGCGGTCAGAGCGGCGTGCCGAAGCTCCCCCTGCTCTTCGACCTCACCAACACCGGCCCGCTGACCGAGGCACCGCCGTGCCCGGCCAAGGGTGTTCTCGGCGAGAACCAACAGGCATGCGTCGATTTTGTGCAGAGCACACGCTCTGACGGCGACCTCTATTCGTACCTGCTCTTCGAGCACGACGCCCGGGCCAGCCACCCATAGTTCACTCGGCGACCTCGGGTAACGGCACACGGACGACGCCGAGCGACTGGAGGGCCGCGCTGGCCTCCTGCTCGAGCCGGTACGCATCGGGGTCCTGGTCGTGACGCGCGATACGGGCAGCGACGGCGAGCAGGAATCCCCGCTCGTGCCCGACATCGGGTGACGAGCTGTAGCGCAGGCCTATTGCCAACGCCGTTCGGGCCGGCACCAGAACACCGCTGGCGAACAGCGCGGCTGCATGCACGCGGTGTGCCGAGGGGAGCAGGGTCGCGGCTCGCAGAGAGGCGGCCTCTGTCAGTGCCACCTCGATGAGAGCCAGCGCCCGCTGGTGCCGCCCCGCCAGCAGATGCGCCTCGGCCGCCGCGACATCGGCGTCCACCACTTCGTGTGGCTCACCGAGGTCCACGAGACGGGCGCGGGCCCAGCCGAGCAGCTCCAGTCCCTCGTCCACGTCGCCGGCCCGGCTCCGGGCACGGCCCTGCTCCTTGAGCACCAGGGCCACAAGTTCCTCGTCTCCCACCGCGTGAGCGACGCGCAGCGTCTCTTGGAGCAACGGCCATGCTTCGTCCGATCGGCCCTGCCGCACGAGAACGTCGGCGCGGTTGTACGTCGCATTGGCGGCGTTGGTGGCATCGCCCACCCGGCGGAAGACATCGGCAGCGCGGGCGAACATGGGTAGGGCGTCGGGCCAGCGGCCCTCGACGAGCCGACGCAGGGCCAGGTTGTTCAGTGCGTGTGCTTGCCCACCGAGGTCGCCCAGCTGTTCGAACAGGTGCAGCGCCGTAACGCCGTGTTGCTCGCTCTCGGGGCCGCCGGACCATAGTTCGACGGTATGCAGCACCAGGTGCGCCTGTGCGAGAGCGTCCAGCTCACCGGCGGCCGCAGCCTCCCCGACGGCACGCCGCGCCCATCGCCGAGCGTCGGTGTAGCGGCCCTGACTCACCCGGCACACCGCGTAGCGCGCCTGCAGCCGTGCCCGGGCAGCGCTTGCCTGCGCGCCGTCGGTTCCGTTCAGTTCACGGAGCCCCAGACTCATCCTGCGGAGCGCTACGGCGTACCGGCCGCGACGTTGCTCGACCCGGGCCAGCTTCAGCGCCAGATGGGCACCGCGAAGAGGGTCGTGGCGTCCGGTCCGGAGTGCTTCCCTGTAGGCGTCGGCAGCCGCGGCCGAACGTCCGGCCAGGAACTGCGCGTCCCCGAGTGACTCGAGGTCGACCGAACGCTCGTCGGCGCTCACCTCCGGGCAGAGGCGCGCCGCCTCCGCCGCCCGGGCGTAGGCCTCGGCAGCGGCGACCGGCGCATAGCGTGCCGCCGCTCTCTCGCCGGCGTGACGGCTGTGGCGCCACGCCAGGTCGTGACGGCCGGCGACGAAGTAGTGCAGGGCCAGGATCTCCGGGCGGCGGGAGACGTGAGACGTGCTTCGCTCCAGCACTGCCGCCGCGTGCGCATGCAGTTCGCGGCGTCGCCGATACGAAAGTCCGGCGTAGGCGACCTCCCGCAGCAGGGGATGCCGGAAACGCAACCGACCCTGACCTTCATCCACGAGCAGGCCGTCGAGCCTGGCGAGCAGGTCGGGCCCGGCCTGCTCGGGACCGTCCCCGTCGAGCATCGCCGACAGAACGTGCGCGGGGAAGTTGTTGCCCAGCACGGCGGCACGGCGCAGCAGGAAGCGGTCGGACGCGGCCAGCCGGTCGATCTGGACGACGGCGAGCTCCTCGACCGTCGATGGGAGCTCGTCCGGGTGTTCGCCGCGGGACGCCGCCCTGGCAAGCTCGCGAAGCAGCAGCGGGTGGCCGCCGGCGCGGGCGGCGAGCGCCTCCGCGGTCGCGGGCGGCAGCGGTCGTCCCGGCGTCGAGATCTCGGCCAGGACGACGGATGCGGCCGGGAGCAGCGGCCCCAGGTCGATGCGAACGGTCGCCGTGGGGACCCAGCCGCTAGGACGGTCCTCACGGGTCACCACGACGGCCCACGAATGTCCGTCGACTCGAGCGGCGACGGCCGCCAGCAGGGCTGCGCTCTCGGGATCGGCGAGCTGAGCATCCTCGACGACAAGCATGGTGGGTTCCGTCAGGATCCGCTCGAGCAGGTCTCCGACCAACGCGGCCACCCGTTCGGCGCGATACTGCTCCTCCAGGTCGGCGACCTCCGACCCGGCGGGCAAGCTCACGTCGAGCACGACGCCCAGCAGTGACAGCCAGGGCAGTAGATCCGGCGCGACGGCCTTGACGCGCGCGTTGAGGCTGGACGCCACGGTGTCGGGGTCGTCGGCGCTGCTCGTTCCCAACACCTGGTGCAGCAACCGCCGGACGGGTGTGTACGGCGTCCCGGCTCCTGTGCGCTCGCAGTCGCAGCGCAGTAGCGAGATCCAAGCCGCGCGCGCGACGGCCTCGTCGACCAGTCGGCTCTTGCCGATGCCCGGCTCGCCGACGATCTCGACGACAGCGCCATGCCCGCTGGCCGCCCGGTCGACGGCGGCCTCCAACGTGGCCAGCTCGGCGTCGCGACCGACGAGCAGGTCCTCCGGGTCGTCCCGTCTGCGCTGCTCGACCGGCTGGCCGAGGGCCATCGTGGGCACCGGCGTGCTGCGACCTTTCAGTCCCAGCGGCGGCACATCCACGACGGAGTAGAGACGCCGCGTGTGGTCGAGGACGTCGGCCGCCACGAGCACAGCGCCGGGTCGGGCGTGCGAGGCGAGGCGGGCGGCAAGGTTGACGGCGTCGCCCTTGACCGAGTAGGTCCGGCGGTGGGCGGTGCCGAGGTCGCCGGCGAACACCCGGCCATGCGCCACACCGGCGCGCAACGGCAGCCGACCAGTTCGATCGACGGCCCGGCGGACAGTGGCGAGGAGACGATCGGTGTCGTCACCGGCGCTGCGAGGGGCTCCGGCCACCAGCATGAACTTCCCGCCGTCGGTGTCCACGTCGGTCTCGTGGAAGGAGACCTCGTGCGCAGCCGTGGCGTCCTGGACGTTGCGCACCAACTCGTCGATCGCGGCCGCCAGCGCGTCGGGTCCCTCGTGAGCCAGGAGGGCATCGGTCCCGTCGAATCGCAGGAAGGCAACGGCCACCGTCCGGTGCTCGGGTTCGCGCGATGACTGGGACAGGTAGGCGCGCAGCTGCGGTGGCAACAGTTGCTCGACCACGGCCGGCCTCGTGTCCACCCCTCGCAGGGGAGCGACGTCCGCGCGCCTCGGCATGCCGGTCAGCCGGTGACCCAGACCCTGCTGCGCCACGACGGCACGCGCACCGGCGTGCGCGGCGGTCGCCTTCCCGACCAGCACATGACCGATGCCGGCAGCCTGCTCGAGCATCGTCACCCGGGTCGCGGCCGGGCCCAGCACCACCAGCTCGCGGTGCTGCGCTGGATCTCCGGCCAGCACCAGGTCCACCGGGCCCGAGTCCACACCGGCCGAGGCCCGGAGTACGACCCGGCCGATGGACGTGGACACCCGCCCGGTTCTGGCGAGTGCGCGATGCATACGCAGCGCGGCTCTCCCGGCCCGGCGGGCGTGCTCGGGCCCGTCGAGGAGAAGGAGGACTGCGTCACCGCCCCACTTCAGCAGGTCGGCACCTTCGTCGTCGGCCTCGGCCAGCAGTCGCCCGAAGACGGTGTCGAGGATGTCGCTCAGCTCCTCGGCACCTTCCCGGCCGCGGCGCGCCAGCCGCTCGGTGAGCCGAGTGAACCCGGTGATGTCGAGCAGCACCAGACTGCCGTCGACCGCTCGGTGGGCAGGCCCGGGCTCGGCGGCGGCCCACGCCGGCACGAGCCGTGGCACGTACGCCACCGGCGCCCGGCCGACCGCGGCCGCCGCCGTCCCAGATCCGCCGGCCCCCATGCAGGAACTCTACGGCGCGAGGATGGCTGTACCTGATACAGCGACCGGTCACCTTCTTGGGTAACCGGCCGCTGACCTGCACTGATGTGGTCGGGGTGGCGGGATTTGAACCCACGACCTCTTCGTCCCGAACGAAGCACGCTACCAAGCTGCGCCACACCCCGAAGTTGCCGAGCTCAGCATATCCGACCGCGGCAGAGTGGCCGAAGTCCGTTCAGCCCGCCCGGTCGGCGGCGGTCATCGCCCAGATCGACAGGTCCCAGTGCTCGAACAGCATCGTCCGCCACCGTTGCATACCCAGCTTCTCCATCACCCGCCACGACCGGACGTTCTCCTCGATCGTGATCGAGATGAGCCGCTCCAGGCCCAGCGCGTCGAACGCCAGGTCGCGGCAGACCACAGCGGCCTCGGTCGCGAGACCGCGACCCCAGGCGGCGCGCGCCAGCCGCCAGCCGACCTCGACCTCGTCCGGCAGCGCCCGGTGGTGCGAGAGCCCGCAGAAGCCCAGCAGGTCACCGGACGCCCGGCTCTCCACGGCATACAGGCCGTAGCCGCGGTCGAGCCAGGAGGCTTCGATGCGGCCGACGAAGGCGTCGCTCTCCTCCCGGTTCAGCGGCCGCCGGGCGACGTACTCGGTGACGGTCGGATCGGCATTGACCAGCGCGAACGCCGGACGGTCGTCGAGCCGCCACATGCGCAGCACCAGGCGTCCGGTCTCGAGCCGCGCTGGTACGAGCGGTGTCACGCGGCGGTCAGGGTGAGAAGCGTCGCCTCGGGGAAGCAGGCAAAGCGCACCGGCGCGTACGGCGACGTGCCGAGGCCGGCCGAGACGTGCAGCCACGACGCTCCACGGCCTCCTATGGCCGGGTGCCGCCGGACCCCCTTGGCCCGGCGAGTGTCGAGATCGCAGTTGGTCACCAGCGCACCCCACCCGGGCACGCAGAGTTGCCCGCCATGGGTGTGCCCGGCCAGCAGGAGCCGGTAGCCGTCGGCTGTCATCCCGTCGAGGACCCGCCGGTACGGCGCATGCGTGACGCCGATCGCGAGGTCGGCCCGGTCGGCTGGACCGGCGACGTCGGCATAGCGGTCGAACCCCCTGTGGGGGTCGTCGACGCCGGCGAACGCGAGCGTCCGACCGTCGACGACCAGGGAGGAGCGTGCGTTCGTCAGGTCGACCCAGCCCGCGTCGAGGAACCCGACGCGCAGTTCCTTCCACGGCAGGTCGGGGCCGGGCATGCGGCTTGCCCGGTTTCCGGGCAGAAGGTAGCGGGCCGGGTTCTTCATTTGCGGGGCGTAGTAGTCGTTGGAGCCGAAGACGAACACGCCCGGCCGGTCCAACAAGGGTTCCAGGGCATCGAGGACGGCCGGCACGGCCTGCATGTGGGCGAGATTGTCGCCGGTGTTGACCACCAGGTCGGGCTCGAGTGCGGCCAGCCCCCGCACCCAGGCCTTCTTGCGGTCCTGACCAGGCGTCATGTGCAGGTCGGACACGTGCAACACACGTAGCGGCCGGCTGCCGGGCGACAGTACCGGCACGTCGAAGCGCCGGAGCCGGAACGCTCGGACCTCGTAACCCGCCGCGTACGCAAGGCACCCGGCGGCGGTGACGCCCAGGCCCAGCGCGAGCCGGGCGGGCGTCGAACTCGGGAGGACTGGCACTGGCCAAGGCTGCCATACCGTCCAGCCAAATCCCGAACCGAGGCCTGCTGGGTCGCACAAGATCCCGCTGTCACACTTGGCCCATGGCCCCCCTCAAACAACGGCTGCGGACCGACCTGACGGCCTCGATGCGCGCGCGCGACGAACTGCGTATGTCGACCCTTCGGATGGTGCTGACCGCCGTCACGAACACCGAGGTCGCCGGCGCGACTCCCAGGCAGCTCAGCGACAGCGACGTTCTTGCGGTGCTCACCAAGGAGGCGAAGAAGCGGCACGAGGCCGCCCAGGCGTTTCGTGATGGTGGCCGGATCGACCGCGCGGAGCGTGAGGACGCCGAGGCCGGCGTCATCGCCGAGTACCTGCCGGCGCCGTTGTCCGACGACGAACTGGCCACGATGGCGGACGCCGCGATCGCCGAGACCGGAGCGTCGTCTCCGCGCGAGATGGGCGCTGTGATGAAGGTGCTGCAGCCGCGGACCGCAGGCCGAGCTGACGGCGCCAGGGTCGCCGCTGCCGTCAAGGCCAGGCTGAACACCTGAGGTAGCTCAGCCCCCAGACGACGTCGCCGTCGGCGTAACTGGCCGGCCTCCAGAGATGATCGTTGAACCGGTACTGGGGGTGCGCCCCCAGTCATGGTTCAACGATCATGCTCTGCGCGGCTGTCCACAGGAGCGGGAGCGAGTACGTGACCTTCCACAGCTGCGAATCCGCCCCTTCCCTTTGTTCACGTCGCACCTGGACGGTGCGGCAATGCGCTATCCACGCGTCGCGACCATCGCGTTCGAGCAGGACGGCCTGATCACGCGGGCGCAGGCGTTTGCCGGCGGCATGAGTCCAGACGCGGTGCGGCACGCAATCGCGCCGGAGGGGCGTTGGCAGGTCATCCTGCCTGGTTTGTACGCCACATTCGACGGGCCACTGGGCAGGCAACAGCATCTGCGTGCCGCCGTGCTCCACGGTGGCGACGGCTCGGTCATCACGGGAGTAGCGGCCTGCCGCCTCAGTGGCCTGAGATACGTTCCGGCCCGCCAGGGCATCGATGTGCTCGTCCCACACAGCCGCCGGCCGGGTTCGACCCCATCTGTGCACGTCCACCGCACCAAGCGGATGCCCGACCGGACCGTCTGGTGGACCGAGTCCCCGGAGAGGATCGCTGCCGGCTGGTGGAGCGAACGCGACGACCTGGCTCCCTCCGCCTGGCGTGGTGTGCTGCCGATGGCTCCTCCGCACCGGGCGGCCGTGGACGCCGTCCGGCTCCACAGCGTGTCGCCTCCGACCTTCTCGCCGAGATCGCCGCACCCCGGGCAGGCATCGCCCTTGCTCGCCTAGTGATCGAGGACGTCGTCGCCGGGTGCCGTTCCGCGCCCGAGTGCGAGTTGCGCGACATCGTCCGCTCCAGCCGGGTCCTTCCGGAGCCGCGGTGGAACAAGCCGCTTCCCGGGTATCCCTCCATAACTCCCGACGCGTGCTGGCCGCTTGCCCGCCTCGTCGCCGAGGTCAACTCCCGCGAGTGGCACGGGTTCGGCAACGCACCCGCACCGATCCGGCTGGTGTCCGCAGGCAACTCGTTGCGGCGTACCGGGCCGGCCTCCAGAGATGATCGTTGAACCGGTACTGGGGGTGCGCCCCCAGCAATGGTTCAACGATCACCGCTTCTGAGCGGCCGAGGTGAGCTCGTTCGCGACCAGTTCGGCGATCTGGGCGGTGTTGAGCGCGGCGCCCTTGCGCAGGTTGTCGCCGCACAGGAACAGGTCGAGGGCCTGCGGGTCGTCGAGAGAACGCCGTACCCTCCCCACCCACGTCGGGTCGGTGCCGACGACGTCGGCCGGGGTGGGGAACTCACCACGCGACGGGTCGTCGTAGAGCACGACGCCGGGGGCGTTGCGCAGGATCTCCCAGGCGCCGTCAGTCGTGACCTCGCTCTCGAAGACAGCGTGGACCGCAACCGAATGCGTCGTGACGACGGGCACCCGAACACATGTGGCGGACACCCTCAGATCGGGCAGGTCCAGGATCTTGCGAGACTCGTTGCGGACCTTGAGCTCCTCGGAACTCCAACCGTCGTCCTTCGGCGACCCCGCCCACGGCACCACGTTGAGCGCGAGCGGCGCGGCGAACGGCCCCAGTTCGTCGCCCACGACACGCCGGACGTCGCCTGGATGGGTGCCGAGTTCGCGGTTTCCGGCCACCTTCTGGATCTGGTCGTGGAGGGTGTCGATGCCGGCCTGGCCGGCGCCGGACGCGGCCTGGTAGGAGGCGACGACGAGCTCGGTGAGGCCGAACTCGGCGTGCAACGAGCCCAGCGCGACGATCATGGACAGCGTCGTGCAGTTGGGGTTCGCGACGATGCCCTTGGGCCGGTTGCGCAGCGCCCGGGCGTTGACCTCCGGCACGACGAGCGGGACGTCCGGATCCATCCGGAACGCGCCGGAGTTGTCGACCGCCACGGCTCCCCGCTCGGCGGCCACCGGCGCCCACTGTGCCGAGACGTCATCGGGTACGTCGAACATGGCGACGTCGACACCGTCGAATACCTCCGGCGCGAGGGCCACCACCTCGGCTTCCTGGCCGCGGACCGGCACCCGACGACCGGCCGACCGTGGCGAGGCCACCAGCCTGATCTCGCCCCACACGTCCTCGCGGGTCGACAGCAGGTCGCGCATCACCGTCCCGACGGCACCGGTCGCGCCGATGACCGCGAGCGTGGGCTTTGCCGCGCGGGTCATCGCCCGGTCCCTCCGTAGACGACCGCTTCCACCTCCGCGGCATCGAGGTCGAACGCGCCGTGGACGGCGCCCACTGCGAAGTCGACGTCGTCGGCACGGACGATGACGCTGATCCGGATCTCCGAGGTCGAGATCATCTCGATGTTCACGCCGGCGGACGCGAGCGCTCCGAAGAACCGTGCGCTCACCCCCGGGTGGCTGCGCATGCCGGCCCCGATGAGCGAGACCTTGCCGATGCCGTCGTCATAACGCAGCGACTCGAACCCGACCTGGGCCTGCACGCCGGTCAACGCTTCCATCGCCCGGCGCCCGTCGGTCTTGGGGAGGGTGAAGGAGATGTCGGTGCGGTTCGTGGCCGCCGCCGACACGTTCTGGACGATCATGTCGATGTTGATCTCGGCGCCGGCGACGGCCTGGAAGATCGCCGCCGCCTCGCCGACCTTGTCGGGCACACCGACAATGGTGATCTTGGCCTCGCTGCGGTCGTGGGCCACACCGGAGATGATCGGCTGCTCCATGTCGGGCTCGTCACTTCCTTCGGGGTGGTCGGATACCCAGGTGCCGTCGAGGGTCGAGAAGCTCGACCGGACGTGGATCGGCAGTCCGTAGCGCCGGGCATACTCGACGCACCGCAGGTGGAGGATCTTCGCTCCGCTGGCCGCGAGCTCGAGCATCTCCTCATAGGTGACATGCGGGATCCGGCGGGCGGTGGGCACGATTCGCGGATCGGCGGTGAAGATGCCGTCCACGTCGGAGTAGATCTCGCACACGTCGGCATCGAGGGCCGCGGCCAGAGCGACGGCGGTCGTGTCGGACCCTCCGCGGCCCAACGTGGTGATGTCCTTGCTGTCCTGGCTGACGCCCTGGAAGCCTGCGACGATCGCGACGGCGCCGTCGTCGAGAGCCTGGCGGATGCGCCCGGGTGTGACGTCGATGATGCGCGCCTGACCGTGTGCGGACGTGGTGATCACGCCGGCCTGACTGCCGGTGAACGAGCGTGCCTCGTGACCGAGGTCGCCGATGGCCATCGCCAGCAGTGCCATCGATATGCGCTCACCGGCGGTGAGGAGCATGTCGAGTTCACGACCGGCCGGAAGCGGGGAGACCTGCTCGGCCAGCTCGAGCAACTCGTCGGTGGTGTCGCCCATCGCGGAGACGACGACGACGACCTCATGACCCGCCTTGGTGGTGGCCACGATCCGCTGCGCTACCCGCTTGACGGCGGCGGCATCGGAGACCGAGGAACCCCCGTACTTCTGGACGATCAGGCCCACGCGGCGCTCCT
>JBOGDU010000104.1:0-14717 GCA_050743145.1 Jiangellaceae bacterium
GCGACGAGTACGTGCGGCTGGGCTGCACCGTGCAGGCCGCATACCAGGAGCGCGGCGACATCACCAAGGCCACCTTGATGGCTGCCGATCTGGTTCGCATCGCCGAGGCCATGGGCGCGCCGCACTCCCGCGGCGCGGCGTACTGGAACGCGGCCCTGATGGCCGAGTCGCGCGCCGAGATCGGGCAGGCCCTGGTCCTGGTCGAGCGTGCCATCGCGATGTTCGGCGAGAGCGACGACCGCCGCAACCTCGGCCGCATCCGGGTGGCGTACGCGTGGCTGCTGCTCCAACAGTCGCCGCCGGAGGCCGTCCGCGCACTCGAGCTGCTCGACAGCGTCCGCCCCGACCTCGTCGACCATGGCGGTGCCGTCGACGTCGGCTACTGCGACACGGAGCGGGCGCGGGCGCTGATGACCCTCGGCCGGCTCGACGAGGCGCGCGACGCTGCCGAGACATCGCTTTCCGTTCTCGGCGAAATGCCGCGGCTGGAGTCGGCGCAGACGCGGCTACTGCTCGGTCGGGTGTTCCGCGAGAAGGGCGATCTCGACGCGTGCGTCGAGCAGGCCACGCTGGCGGCGGCGATGCTCGAGGCGATGGGAGCCTCGAGGCAGGCGGCCGCAGCATGGCGGGAACTGGGCGACCTCTACCGCGACCTCGGCCACATCGACGGGACGCTCGACGCCTACGACCGCGCGCTCCGGGCGCTCCGGGTCGCACCGTCGGCAGCGGTCCTGCCCGCGGTCGACTCATCCGGACCGATGACCATCGCACGTCAGGAGCGTTTGACGACGAGATAGCAGACCCGTTCCGCTGATCGTCCGCGTCCCCGGGGCGACGGTGCACCGCAGGGGAGTGTGCGAGCCGTCCCGGGGGCGCGGCGTGTGACACGCCGATGTCAGCGGGTTCCCACCGGTTCGGGTGCCGCTCGGTCGGGCTCGACGGCCGGACGCGTTCGGGTCGGGCGCTCGCCGCCCACCACGAGCGCCACCCCGAGGACGACGAGCAAACCGCCACCCACCACCACGGCGGTGACCGGTTCGGACAGGATCAGCCAGCCCAGGAACACGGCGACGGCCGGGTTGACGTACGCATAAGTGCCCACCAACGACAACGGCGCGTTGGCCAGGGCGAACCCGTAGGCGGTGTATCCGAGCAGCGACCCCATGACCACGAGGTATGCGAGCGCGATCCACCCCTGGGCCGGCACCTCGGCGAGTGTGAGGTCGGCGCCTTCGCCGGCGACGAGGCCGACGCCGGTCATGATCGCGCCGCCGGCGAGCATCTCGTACCCCGTCGCCAGCAGGGCGCCCTTCGGAAGTCCGACCCGTGGGGACAGGTACGACCCGAAGGCCCAGCACAGCGTGGCCACCAGGATGACCAGAACCCCCCAGAGTTCGACACCCTCGATGCCGCCCCGGGGAAGACTGATCGCAGCGATGCCGCCGAATCCGACCAGGACGCCGAGCCAGGTCAGCGGGCGGGGACGGTCGCCGCGCGCCACCCGCAGCAGCACGAACCACAGCGGAACCGCGCCGACGATCAGGGCGGCCAGGCCGCTGGGCACGGTCTGCTCCGCGACCGCGACGAGGCCGTTGCCCAGCAGGAGGAGAAGCGTGCCCACGATGGCGGCGGCGCGCAGTTCGCGCCAGGTGACGCGCAGCGCCCGCACGCCTCGGCGCAGCGCGAGGAAGCCGAGGAGCAGGGCGGCTGCCGTGAGGAAGCGCACGCCCATCCCCAGTAGCGGGGGGATCTCCGACTCGACGACGATGCGAATGCCGAGATATGTCGAGCCCCATACGACATAGACGGTCACCAGGGCTGTCCACACTGCTGCGGCGCTCGCGTGGAAGCCGGCAGGCGTCATGACCGTCTCCTAACGTGATTGCTGTCGTCACCATTCTCGGGGACGCACCCGGCGCAGCGACAGCGGATATCGGCCATCCTGACGCCATATCGCGTCACCCACCGAACGTCAGGTGACGCGGATACGGGCGAGTTGGCGAGACTGCGCCACCAACTGGCCCTCGGCGTCGTAGACCTCGGCATCCTCGTCGAACCATCCGTCGCGGACGAGCCGTCCTCGGAGGTGGACGGTCAGCCAGCCGGGCGCCGGTACACCTCGCGTGAGCAGGGTCAATTCGACCGTCGGGGCCCAGCCGAGCCGTCCGAGCCCGAAGACGGTCGGCGGCAGGGCGTCAACGGCGAGCGCGAGCACGAACGGATCCGGTTGGGTGCCGTCGTGCATCCGCAGGTGGCCGCGCATCGCGAGCGAACCCGCGGGCCGACCCGAGAACCATCCCAGCGTCTGGGGATCCAGGCGCAGGTCCACGTGCTCGAGCAGACCCACGTGCGTGCCGTCGGGCAGGTCGACGACCGCGGGGACGCACTCGTCGATCGGCGCGACGGCCTCCGGGGACGGGCCGGTCCATTCCACGGCGGCGTCACGGTCGAGGGTGCCGGTGGTGGCCGTGAGATCCACGACGGGCCGCTCGTCCTGCACGAGTGTGGCCCGCAGAGTCGAAGTCGTCCGCCCCTTGCGCAGGTCCTCGACCCGGACGACGGCAGGGCCTGCGGCGGGTGGCGAGAGGAAGTGCGCCGTGGCGGCGACCGGGTGCGGTTGCGGCGACTCCGCCGCAACCGCGCGAAGCAGCAGGGCCTGCAGGTAGCCACCGTTGGGAACGTCCCCGACCGACCACGTGCCGTCGATGTCGACGGCGTAGGTGCCGGGACCAGCCGGCCGGACCGCGGTGGCTTCGCTGAAGTCGGTCACGGTCGTCGACCCTAGGCAGCCACCCCACCCTGCCCAGGCACGGGGGTACGAGCCGGCACGCCCTGGCAGTCCTTCGTCCGCAGGCCGACCCAGGCCGTCACCGCGGCGGCGACGCACAGCAGCGCGGCAATCCACAAGGCCACGGACACGCCGTCCAACAGGGCAGCCGTGTCGAGATCCTCCGCAGTGGAAAGCCCCGCGGCCAGGGGAAGCACCGCCACGGCGAGCAGTCCTCCCACGCGGGCGACCGCGTTGTTGGTGCCGGATGCCACCCCCTGCCGGTCGGCCGGCACGTCGGTGAGCGCCGTGGTCGTCACCGGCGCCACGATGAGGACCAGTCCGGCGGCGAAGACCAGCACGCCGGGCAGGACGCCGGTCAGGTACGTCGTGTCCGGGTTGATGCCCGCGAGCAGAGCGAGACCGGCCCCGGCGAGCAGCCCGCCCAGCGTCAACAGCGGTCGCGCGCCGGTCCGGGGCAGCAGCGCACCGACCCGCGCCGAGAAGGCCAGCAGCACCAGCGTCATCGGTACGGTCGCGGCCCCGGCGGCCAGGGCCGAGTAGCCGAGCCCCAGCTGCAATGCGACGGAGAGGAGGAAGCTGTTCACCGTCAGGGCGGCGTACGCCGTCAGCGTGACCAGGTTGGCGACGGTGAACGTCCGGATCCGGAACAGTCCGGGCGGGAGCATGGGCTGGTCTCGTCGGTGCTCGTAGACGACGAAGGCGACGAGCGTCAGCACACCCGCTGTCACCGACCCCATGACCACCGCTGGGTGCAGCCGGCCGGCCTCGATCAGGGGCGTGACGATCAACGCCAGGCCGATGACCGTGAGCGCCGCACCGGGGAGGTCGATGCGGTGAATCATCTGGCGCCGCGACAGCCCGTGGGCGGCGCCAGGGTCCGCCGGGACGACGGCCCGGGTCAGCAGCACCGTCGCGGCCAGGATCGGGACGTTGATGAGGAACACCCACCGCCAGGAGGCGGCGTCGACCAGCCATCCACCGAGGAACGGGCCGATTGCGGTGGTGACACCGGCCAGGCCGGACCAGGCACCGATCGCCCGACCGCGTTCCTCCGATGCGAAGCTCGCGGACAGGATGGCAAGGCTGGCCGGCGTCAGCAGTGCGGCGAAGACGCCCTGCACGGCCCGGGCACCGACGAGTGCCGCCGGGCTCCACGCGACGGCGCACAGCAGCGATGCGAAACCGAACCCCCACATCCCGACCAGGAAGACGCGCCGCCTGCCCAGGACGTCGCCCAGCGCCCCACCGGCGAGGACCAGCGAACCCAGCGTGAGCAGGTAGGCGTCGAGCACCCACTGCAGGGCCGAGAAGTCCGCGCCGAGGTCCTCGCCGATGCGCGGTAGCGCCACCACGACGACGGTGCCGTCCAGGAAGGCGACACCCGACGCCAGGACCGTGGCCAGCAGGACCAGCCGGCCCTGCCGGGTCGCCAGAGCGAGCGTGCCACCTGCGGCTCCGTCATGCGTGGCCATCAGCAGGACCTCCGTTCTTCCATTCTGTCCCGGCCGCCTGCAGGTAACGTTCCCACGCGCTGCTCGGTACCGTGGGAGGCAACCGGTCCGTCCGGTCCCGAGCGCCCACCCTCAGCGCGAGGGCCGGACGGTCGACGCGCCACGACCAGGCCGTAGCGGCGATCCCGCTGGCCGACGACGCGAAGGAGAACCATGACCGTCGAGACCGACGCCACAGTGGCGGGGACGCCGGCACCCGACGAGCACGAGCTCGTCCAACTGTTGACGCCCGAAGGTGAACGGGTCGCCCACCCCGACTACGACCACCTCGTCGCCGACGTCACCGATGAGGACGTGCGGGCTCTCTACCGCGACCTCGTGTTGGCCCGGCGCATCGACACCGAGGCCGTGGCGCTCCAACGCCAGGGCGAACTCGGACTGTGGGCCAGCCTGCTGGGCCAAGAGGCGGCGCAGGTGGGGTCGGGTCGTGCCCTGCGCGCCCAGGACCACGTCTTCCCCACCTATCGCGAGCACGGCGTGGCCTGGTGCCGCGGCGTCGAACCGGGTCTGCTTCTCGGCCTGTTCCGCGGCGTCGACCAGGGCAGCTGGGACCCTCGCGAGAACAACTTCCACCTCTACACGATCGTCATCGGGGCCCAGACCCTGCATGCGACCGGTTACGCCATGGGCGTTCAGCGCGACGGGGCGGTCGGTACCGGCGACGCCGACCGTGACACCGCCGTCGTCGCGTACTTCGGCGACGGCGCCACCAGCCAGGGTGACGTCAACGAGGCCTTCATCTGGGCGGCCGTCACCAACGCGCCGGTCGTGTTCTTCTGCCAGAACAACCAGTGGGCGATCTCGGAGCCGCTGGAGCGCCAGACCCGAATCCCGCTCTACAAGCGGGCGGCTGGATTCGGCTTCCCTGGCGTGCGAGTCGACGGCAACGACGTGCTGGCCTGCCTCGCGGTCAGCAGAGAGGCCCTGCAGCGGGCCCGTGACGGCGAGGGTCCGACATTGATCGAGGCCTACACGTACCGGATGGGCGCTCACACGACCACGGACGATCCCACGCGCTACCGGCTGGCCGCCGACCTCGAGCACTGGAAGCTCAAGGACCCGGTCGAGCGGGTCAAGGCGTATCTCACCCGGGGCGGCGGCGCCGACACTGCATTCTTCGAGTCGGTCGAGGCCGAGGCAGAGACTCTGGCCGACCACCTGCGGACCTACTGTCGCGAGCTTCCGGACCCGCCGCCGACGTCGATCTTCGAGCACGTCTACGTTGAGCCGCCGCCGACGCTGGTGCAGCAGCGTGACGAGCTCTCCGCCTACCTGGCGTCATTCGAGGTCGAGGGCGACGCGCCCGCCGGCCATGATGCCGGCGCTGTCGAGGAGGCCCACCGATGACGACGATGGCGCTCGGCAAGGCGATCAACGCCGGACTGCGCCGGGCCATGGAGGGCGACGCGAAGGTGCTCGTCATGGGCGAGGACGTCGGCAAGCTCGGTGGTGTCTTCCGGGTCACCGACGGGCTGCAGAAGGACTTCGGCGAGGACCGGGTGATCGACACCCCGCTCGCGGAGTCGGGCATCATCGGCACGGCGGTCGGACTGGCCCTGCGCGGCTACCGCCCGGTGTGCGAGATCCAGTTCGACGGCTTCGTCTTCCCCGGCTACGACCAGATCGTGTCACAGGTGGCGAAGATGCACTTCCGCTCCGGCGGGCGTCTGCGCGTGCCGATCGTCATCCGCATCCCGTTCGGCGGCGGCATCGGCGCGGTCGAGCACCACAGCGAAAGCCCGGAGGCGTACTTCGCGCACACCCCTGGGCTCAGGGTCGTCGCGGTGTCGAACCCGGTCGACGCCTTCTGGATGATCCAGCAGGCGATCGCGATCGACGACCCCGTGGTCTTCTTCGAGCCGAAGCGCCGGTACTGGGAGAAGGCTGACGTGGACCAGGAGGGTTCCCCGGCCCTGTCACTGGCGGCGGCACAGGTCGTTCGGTCCGGTACCGACGCGACTCTCATCGCGTACGGACCGATGGTGAAGACCTGCCTCGACGCTGCGGCGGCAGCGGCGGAGGAGGGACGGTCGCTGGAGGTCGTCGACCTCCGGTCGTTGTCACCGCTCGACCTGCCGGTGGTGCTCGACTCGGTCGGCCGCACCGGCCGATGCATCGTGGTGCACGAGGCCCAGCGGTCCTTCGGTATCGGTGCCGAGGTCGCCGCGCGCGTCACCGAGGAGTGCTTCTACTCCCTGGAGGCTCCGGTGCTCCGCGTGACCGGGTTCGACACGCCCTATCCGCCGGCGCGGGTCGAGGAGGAGTACCTTCCCGACCTCGACCGGGTGCTCGACGGCGTCGACCGCGCCCTGGCGTACTGAGGGGATCGACGTGAGTGACGTATCGCAGTTCAAGCTTCCCGACGTGGGGGAGGGCCTGACCGAGGCCGAGATCGTGTCCTGGAAGGTGAAGGTCGGCGACACGGTCAAGATCAACGACGTGATCGTCGAGATCGAGACGGCGAAGTCGCTGGTCGAACTGCCCAGCCCGTACGCGGGAGTCGTCGAGGGCCTGCTCGTCGAGGAGGGCGCGACGGTCCCGGTCGGGACGCCGATCATTTCCGTGCGCAAACCCGGTGCGGCTGCGGATGCGTCGGCGGCGCCGGACGAGCCCGGCGACGCTGCCGAGCCATCCGGGCCCGGTGACGCAGGCGGCGCCGGTGTGGTCGGCGGGCCCGCAGCGGACATGGTGCCCACGCCGGTCACGGGCGACGCCGAGCGACAGGCCGTCCTCGTCGGTTACGGCCCCCGGACCGCCGCCGCTCGCCGGCGGCCACGCAAGGCGGCACCATCGGCCGCCGAGTCGTCGGCGCCTGCAGCCGCCGCCCTCGACGCCACCTTCAACGCCGTTGATCATGACGAAGCAGCGGCCTTCGAGGACGAAGGAGCTCCATCCGACCATGATCAACGGGACGGGGGGGCGGGCGGGCCCGACGTCGCGGCAGCACCCGCGTCGGCGGCCGCGGCCACCGTGCTCGCCAAGCCGCCGGTACGCAAGCTGGCCAAGGATCTCGGCGTCGACCTGACGGCGGTCGTGCCGTCCGGTCCCGACGGCACGATCACCCGCCAGGACGTCCAGTCCGCCTCCGCGGGCGCGGTGGCCGTCGGCGCGTCGGCTCCCTCCGAGCGTCCAACGGCCGCCGGCCGCGACGGATGGGACGGGTTGGCCCGCGAGGAACGCATCCCGATCCGCTCGGTCCGAAAGGCCACCGCGGCGGCCGTCACCCGGTCCGCGTTCACCGCGCCGCACGTCACCGAGTTCGTCACCGTCGACGTCACCCGGACCATGCGGCTGGTCGAGCGCCTGCGCGATTCGCGTGAGTTCCGCGACGTCCGCCTGTCGCCGCTCGCGGTGCTGGCCAGGGCCATGTGCATCGCCGTCCACCGGACCCCCGACGTCAACGCCCGATGGGACGGCGATGCGGGCGAGATCGTGGTGCAGCGCTATGTCAACCTCGGCATCGCGGCGGCCACACCCCGCGGCCTCGTGGTGCCCAACATCAAGGACGCCGACCGCCTGCCCTTGCGCCACCTTGCCATGGCGATCAACGAGTTGGCCGCCACCGCGCGGGAAGGCAAGACACCGCCGTCGGACATGACCGGTGGAACGATCTCGATCACGAATGTCGGCGTGTTCGGGATCGACACCGGTACCCCGATCCTGCCGCCCGGCGAGGCTTCGATCATGGCCTTCGGCGCCGTCCGGAAGCGGCCGTGGGTGCACAAGGGCAAGGTCAAGGCGCGCTGGGTCACGACCCTCGGCCTCTCGTTCGACCACCGGTTGGTCGACGGCGAACCGGGTTCACGGTTCCTCGCCGACGTCGCTGCCATCCTGGAAGACCCGGCCCGGGCGCTCGTCTGGGGATGAGTTCACCGAGCAGGGTCGGGACCCATCGGTCAGACCGGACGCTCCAGCAGTGTCGCGATGCCCTGACCGACGCCGATGCACATGGTCGCGAGCGCGAACCGGGCATCGCGCTCGCGAGCCTCGATGGCGGCGGTCAGCGCAATCCGGGCGCCACTCATGCCCAGCGGGTGGCCCAGAGCGATGGCGCCGCCGTTGGGGTTGACATGCTCGGCGTCGTCGGGCAGCCCGAGCATGCGCAGGCAGGCCAGCGACTGCGCCGCGAACGCCTCGTTGATCTCGACCACCGCCACGTCGCCGAGTGCGACACCGGTGCGTTCCAGCAGCCCCCGGGTCGCCGGGACCGGACCTATGCCCATGACTCGGGGCGCGACGCCGGCGGTCGCAGTGGCGACGATCCGGGCGAGCGGGGTGGCACCGTAGCGCTGCACCGCGCGCTCGCTCATGACCATCAGGGCGGCTGCTCCGTCGTTGACCCCCGAGGCGTTGCCCGCGGTGACGGTTCCGTCCGCACGGACGACCGGCCGCAGCCGGCCCAGCGCCTCCATCGAGGTCTCGCGGGGGTGCTCGTCCGTGTCGACTGGCACGGCGTCGCCGCGGCGTTGCGGCACCGGAACCGCGACGATCTCGTGCGCCAGCCGACCGCTGGCCATCGCCTTCGCAGCACGCTCCTGGCTGCGCAGGGCGAAGGCGTCCTGATCTGTCCGGCCCACGTCGTAGTCGTCCGCGACGTTCTCGGCGGTCTCCGGCATCGAGTCGGTGCCGTAGGCGGCCTTCAGAGCGGCGTTGACCAAGCGCCACCCGATGGTGGTGTCGAAGACCTGGCCCTGGTTCCGGTCGTACGGCGACTGGGCCTTCGGCAGGACGAACGGTGCTCGGGACATCGACTCCACACCGCCGGCCACGACGACGTCGCCCTCGCCCGACACGACGGTCCGCGCCGCGTATCCCAGCGCGTCCATGCCTGATCCGCACAGCCGGTTGACCGTGACTCCCGGGACAGTCTCGGGCAGGCCCGCGAGCAGAACCGCCATCCGGGCCACGTTGCGGTTGTCCTCGCCGGCCTGGTTGGCGCATCCGAGGACGACCTCGTCGACGGCGCCTGTGTCCACCTGGGGATGCCTGGCGAGAAGCTCTCGCAGGACGTGCGCAGCGAGGTCGTCCGGCCGGACGGAGGCCAGCGCGCCGCCGTATCGCCCGATCGGTGTGCGGACCCCGTCGACGAGATATGCGTGGACCATGGTGGGCTCACCCTCTCGCGGCGCTCGTCTCGCGTGCGCCTGCGCACAAGAGAACGGTGTCGATCACGGCCGGGATTCCTCGGCGAGCGTTCCGGCGATCTGCCGTGAGCGTCCGCGGAACTCGGCGACGAGCGCGCCGCCGCTCGCGGAGCCCTCGACAGGAACTGTGGTGACCGTGACGTCGTAGATGCCGTTGCGGCCGAACCTGCTGCGCTCCACTGCCTCGGCGACCATGACGTCACCGAGCCGCGCTGGCGCGACGAAGACGATGTCGCAGGCCTGCGCGACGGTGGCCCGGTTGTACGAGTTGCACGCGAAGGCGAAGGCCGAATCGGCCAGCGCGAACACCAGTCCGCCGTGGCAGATCGAGTGCCCGTTGACCATGTCGTCTCGAACCCGCATCGACATCCGTGCGTAGCCCGGCCGCACCTCGTCCAGGGTCATCCCCATCGCCTGCGACGCCGTATCGCCGGCCCACATGACCGCTGCGGACCGTTCGGCCATGGCCTGCGGGTCAGCCACCGCGCGACCTCGCGCTCGAGGCGCGCTCGCGCAGCGCCCGCGACACCCGGTACCGGCGTGGATCGGCCGTTGCGGCCAGGGCATCCAGCACGCCCACCACCCAGTCCCAGCCCAGCGAATCTCCCCACTCGAGCGGCCCGCGAGGGTAATTGACGCCCAGCCGCATGGCCGTGTCGACGTCGGCGGTGCTCGCGACCCCGGCGTCCACGGCGTCGGCGCCGAACGCTGACAGCATCGCGACCGTCCGCGCCACGACCAGCCCCGGGATGTCCGGGAGAACCGTGACGGCCAGGCCGGCTGCCTGCAGGCAGCCGACGGCCGCCTGCACCGCGGACGTCGGCGCCCCGTCCGGTGCCGCGACGGCGACGCGGGACGCGGTGGCGTAGTCGAGCGCGAGGTCGACCAGCACCACGGTCTCGGTTCCGTCCACGGAGACGTCCGCGGCGGCTCGCCCGTCGGTGAGCCGGAGGACGACGTCAGCGGCCGGCCGGATGCGTACCGGCCCCAGGTCCTGCGTCGCCGGACCCGCCAGCCCGGCTGCGGCGAGTCGCCGCACCAGGCCGTCGAGCGGATCGCCGCCACCGTTCACGACCAGCCGGACGGGTCTGGGCGCCGGCCGGGCAGTCGACGGGTCCGGACGGCGGGTCCCGTCGTAGATCCCGCGGCCGGTCTTGCGGCCCAGTCTGCCGTCCGCGACGAGGGCCCGCTGGAACGCGGACGGTTCGAAGCGCTCATCTCGGTCGAAGGCGGTCCAGAGGCTTCGCGTGACCGCATCGTTGACGTCCTGGCCGATGAGGTCGGTCAGCTCGCAGGGGCCCATCCGGAAACCACCGGCCTCCCGCACGACGGCGTCGAGCGTCGCCGGGTCGACCCGGTCGGCCTCGAGTAGCCGGAATGCCTCTGCGTAGAACGGTCGCGCGACGCGGTTGACGATGAATCCCGGGCTGGACGTGCACCGCACGGCCGTCTTGCCCCAGGCCTCGGCCAGCGCAACCAGCGCGTCGGCGACCTCGGGGTCCGTGGCGGCGCCGGAGACGACCTCGACCAGCGGCAGCACTGGGGCCGGGTTGAAGAAGTGCATCCCCGCGAGGCGCTCTGGCCGGGCCAGCCCGGCAGCGATATCGGTGACCGACAGCGACGACGTGTTGGTCGCGAGGATCGCGGACTCTCCGCAGACCTTCTCCAACTCGGCGAACAACCCGCGCTTGACCGAGAGGTTCTCCGCCACCGCCTCGACGACCAGCGTGCAGCCGTCCAGGTCGGCGACGTCGTCGACCGCGGCCAACCGACTCCGGGCCGCCGAAGCCTCGTCGGGAGCGATGCGGCCCTTGCCGGCCAGGTGGTCGATACGCTCGCCGACGGACCTCACGGCGCGGTCGGCCGCGCCCGCGACAGCGTCGAGAAGCCGGACGTCGTGACCTGCGACGGCGGCCACCTGGGCGATGCCGGCGCCCATCGTCCCGGCGCCGACCACACCGACCGGATCCGAGCGATCGACCGCCACCATGGCGTTCACTCTGCCACTGTGGTCGACCCGCTCCGTGTCAGGTGGGTGTCGCCCGAGCAGCGTCGACCTCACGTCGATCACCGTGACGGGCACACCAGGCTCACGTCGATCACCACCATGGCTGTGTCAAGGCGGCACGGCGGTACCGCGGTACGCTTCCGTGTGACACGTGGAGCGCAGAACTGCCTACGTGCGTCACAGCCATGTCGCTTCTGGAGGGTAGGGTCCATGTCCGTCACCGTCGACGACCTGGTCAGCCGTCATCAGCCGACCCTCGATGACGCGCTTGCGGCGATCCGCGACAGGGGGTACTTCTCCGCATATCCCGAGTCGCCGAGTCCGCGCGTGTACGGCGAGACGGCCGCCGCTGACGGTCGAACGGCCTACGAGGCCTGGCTGGGCTCCGACTTCCCGGTCGACACCCCAGGCGCCACCGGTCGGGTCGCGACCGAACGCAGCCCATATGGTCCCGAGCTCGGTGTGCGTTACCAGCGGGTCGACCCCGATTCCACCGCCCTCGATGCGCTGCTCGGTGCCGCGGGGGAGGCGATGCCTGCCTGGCGGGTGGCGGGTCCGTCCGCGCGCGCAGCCGTCTGTCTCGAGATCCTCACCCGCCTGCACGCTCGGATCTTCGAGCTCGCGTACGCCGTCCAGCACACGTCGGGCCAGGCGTTCGTGATGGCCTTCCAGGCCGGGGGTGCACACGCGCTCGACCGCGCGCTGGAGTCCGTCGCCTATGCCTACGACGAGCAGACCAGGACGCCGGCCACGGCGACCTGGGAGAAGCCAGCGGGCAGGGGCGAGCCGCTTCGGATGACCAAGACCTTCCATGTCGTCCCCCGCGGAGTAGCCCTCGTCATCGGGTGCAACACGTTCCCGACGTGGAACTCGTGGCCGGGACTGTTCGCGTCGCTGGCGACGGGCAACGCCGTCGTGGTCAAGCCACACCCGCGGGCCGTGCTGCCCCTCGCGATCACCGTGCACGTAGCCCGGGAGGTGCTGTCCGAGCAGGGCTTCGACGCGAACCTCGTGACACTGGCCGCAGAGGAGCCGGCCGACCGGATTGCCGCTGCCCTCGCCGTGCGGCCCGAGGTGCGGATCGTCGACTTCACCGGGTCGAGCGAGTTCGGCGGCTGGCTCGAGGACCACGCCCGCCAGGCCGTCGTCTTCACCGAGAAGTCCGGTGTCAACACCGTCGTCGTCGACTCCACCGACGACTTCGCCGGTATGTGCCGCAACCTGGCGTTCTCGCTGAGCCTTTACAGCGGCCAGATGTGCACGGCGCCGCAGAACGTCTACGTGCCGCGCGAAGGGATCGCGACCGACGACGGCCACAAATCCTTCGCCGAGGTGGGGGAGGGTCTGGCTGCCGCCGTCGACTCGCTGCTCGGCGACGACGCCAAGGCCGTCGAGGTGCTGGGTGCGGTGGTGGGACCGGCCATCGTCGAGCGTCTCGACGCCGCACCCGGCCGTGGCCAGGTGGTGCTCGCGTCGCGTGCGATCGACCACCCCGCGTGGCCGGACGCGACGGTCCGGACACCGACGATCATCGCGCTGGACTCGACCGACTCCGACGTCTACGCGACCGAATGCTTCGGACCGGTCTCGTACCTGATCGCCACCGATTCCACCGACGCCTCCATGGAGCTGTTCCGCGACACCATCCGCGACCACGGGGCGATGACCGCTTCGGTCTACTCGAGCGACGAGAAGGTGATCGACGCCGCCGAACGGTCCGCCATCGAGGCCGGCGTGGCGTTGTCGGTCAATCTGACCCGAGGCGTGTTCGTCAACCAGTCGGCAGCGTTCTCGGACTTCCACGGCACGGGCGCCAATCCCGCCGCCAACGCCGCCTTCACCGACGGCGCCTACGTCGCGGGACGCTTCCGTATCGTCCAGTCCCGCCGCCACCTCGCCCCGGAACCCACGGCAAGGTCTGGAGAGGCCGTCGCGAACTGACGGCGTGTGCCGGTGTCGCCGGAAATCGTCAGCGGCCCTCGCCGTGGCACGCTGGGCTGCTGTGCATGGCACGCTGAAGTGTCATTCAGGGCCTGAGTTGTGGTGGTTTGTGGAACTGTGCACTGTGCCATGCACATTTCGCTCACCGACCTCCGGATCGTAGGGCCGAGTCGCGAGTGTCGGAATTCGCCTAGTGGTCGCGCTCTCACCAGACAAATATGGACACTCGGTGCACGTGACCGAATTGTTATGGCGTATGTACCCGACCGCTCTTGCCAATGCGATTCGTAAACGTTTTCGTTCGAAGTCAACCGGGACGCGGGCCGCAAGCGTCCGGACCGGGGGACCCATCGGAAGGAGGCGGGCCAGCAGGGCCAACAGCTCCACCAGACGCGGCATCAGCGCGGTCACCCTCGCCTTGGGGCTGTCGCTCGTCCTCGCAGCATGTGGCGGCGACGACGGCGACGGCGGTGACGGCGACGGCGGTGACGGCGGCGACGACACGGGCCTGGGCGCCGGCGCTGACTGTGATGCCCTGGTTGAGGAGTACGGAGACCTCGCCGGAACCGAGATCACGATGTACAGCACGATCATCGCGCCCGAGGACGCGCCGCTCGAGGCCTCGTTCGACAAGTTCGAGGAGTGCACGGGCGCCACGGTGATCTACGAGGGGTCCGACGAGTTCGAGGCACAGCTGCCGGTCCGCGTCGAGGGCGGCAACCCGCCCGACATGGCGATCCTGCCGCAACCCGGCCTGCTCCGCACGTTGGTCGAGGACTACCCGGATGCCGTCATTCCGGCTCCCGAGCAAGTGGAGGCGAACGTCGACCAGTTCTTCTCCCCGGACTGGAAGGAATACGGCACCGTCGACGGCACGTTCTACGCCGCGCCGTTCGGCGCCAACGTCAAGTCGTTCGTCTGGTACTCGCCGACCGCGTTCGCGGACGCGGGCTATGAGGTTCCCGAGACATGGGACGACATGCTTGCCCTCTCCGACCAGATCGTCGCGGACGGCGGTAAGCCGTGGTGCGCCGGCGTCGGCTCGGGCGAGGCCACCGGCTGGCCGGCTACCGACTGGGTCGAGGACGTCATGCTGAGGACGGCAGGTCCGGAGGTCTACGACCAGTGGTACACCCACGAGATCCCGTTCAACGACCCGCAGGTCATCGAGGCGATCGACACGGTCGGCGAGGTGCTGAAGAACGAGGACTACGTCAACGGCGGGCTCGGCGACGTTGCCAGCATCGCGACAACGCGGTTCGAGGACGGCGGCCTGCCGATCACGCTGGGCCAGTGCTACATGCACCGGCAGGCGTCGTTCT